>NZ_JBMDJS010000014.1:0-151058 GCF_057809315.1 Herbaspirillum sp. FG34
TTCATCCCAAACGGGACTCGCTCGCACTCACGTCTATTTATGAAATGGGTTCTAGCCAAAGCCAGCATCTACGGGGGTTCCCGGCGCATGATGAGACGTTTTGTTCAGTTCGTGCCCAAGCCGTTCTCCTTTACAATGGCCGGGTTCGCGGCACGCCGCCGCCTCGATTGCGGTCGATGCGCGGGCGGCTTGTCCCATGTCCTCACCTTCCAGCACCAGGCTCGCTTTGCCCCTGGATGACCAGGGCATGGTTCGTGCATGCGCTGCACACCCCGCCCTCCCCGGGCTCCAGCAATCGGCAACCAAGGAAAATCGCAGATGTATCAATGGGACTTCGGCTCGCTCTGGCAATTCAGGAGCATCATCGGAATCGGCTTCGTCTATACCCTCTCCTACACCGTGGCCTGTATCGCTCTGGGCCTGCTGGTAGGTCTGGTGGTCGGGCTGGGCCGACTGTCTTCCAATCCCTTCATCTCCGCCCCGCTGCGCGCCTTCGTCGAAGTCTTCCGCTGCACGCCGGTGCTGGTGCAACTGGTGTGGTTCTACTATGCGCTGCCGGTGCTGCTGGGCATCGAGATGTCGGCGGGCATGGCGGCCATGCTCTCGCTGGCGCTGTATGGCGGCGCGTTCTATTCCGAGATCATTCGCGGCGGCATCGTCTCCATCGATGTCGGCCAGTCCGAAGCCGGCTGGGCGCTGGGCATGACGCGATTCCAGCTGATGAAGCGCGTGATCCTGCCGCAAGCCTTCAAGCGCATGACACCGCCGCTGGTGAACCAGTCCATCATGCAGTTGAAGAACACCTCGCTGCTGTCGGTGCTGGCCGTGCCGGACCTGCTGTACCAGGGCCAGATCATCGCCCACGAAACCTATCGCCCGCTGGAAATCTACACCCTGGTGGCGATCATCTACTTCGTGATCCTGCTACCGGCCACCATCTGGGCCAAGCGCCTGGAAAACCGCCTGTCGGTCCAGCACGGTTGAGGAGCAGCACATGAGCAACCCATCTTCCAACGCGATGAACGCGATGATCCAGATCAGCAATCTAAAGAAGTCCTTCGGCGAGCACGTGGTGCTCAAGGACATTTCCATCGCCGTGCCCCGTGGCAGCGTGGTGGCCATGATCGGCCCGTCGGGCTCGGGCAAGTCCACCCTGCTGCGCTGCCTGAACCTGTTGACCGTGCCGGACCAGGGCACGGTGCGCATCGGCGAGCGCCACTTCGAATTCAGCGGTCGCAACTCGCGCCTGCCCAAGGACCGTGAACTGGCCGCCTTCCGCGCGCGCACCGGCATGGTGTTCCAGCACTTCAACCTGTTCCCGCACATGACGGCGCTGGAAAACGTGATGGAAGGCATGGTCACCGTGCTGCGCACGCCCAAGGCCGAAGCGCGCGCCAAGGCCATGGTCCTGCTGCAGAAAGTGGGCCTGGCCGAACGCGCCGACATGTATCCGCAAAAGCTCTCCGGCGGACAGAAGCAGCGCATCGCCATCGCCCGTGCGCTGGCCATGCAGCCGGACGTGATGCTGTTCGATGAAGCCACCTCGGCGCTGGACCCGGAGCTGGTCGGCGAAGTGCTCAACGTGATTCGCGGCCTGGCGGCCGATGGCATGACCATGATTCTGGTCACGCACGAAATCGCCTTCGCCCGCGAAGTCGCCGATCAGGTGGTGTTCATGCGGGATGGCGTGGTGGTCGAAGCCGGCCCGCCCGCGCAGGTGATCGACCATCCGCAGGAAGCGGCCACGCAGGCTTTCCTGGCCCGCTTCAATGCCTGATCGTCCAGATCACGCGGCGCAAACCCACTGAAAAATGGCGCACAGAGAAATCTGCGCGCCATTTTTTCACCTGCGTTACGCCAGCGCTTTACTGCAGGTGATGCACTTCCTGCAAGCCATACACCGGCGTCGCAATGCCTTCCATGCGCGCCTTCAACTGCAGCGCCAGATACAGCGAGTAATGACGCGACTGGTGCAGATTGCCGCCGTGGAACCACAGCGCGGCTTGCTGCGTGGGCTTCCACATGTTGCGCTGTTCGCCCTCCCACGGCCCCGGATCCTTGGTGGTGGCCGATCCCAGCCCCCAGCACTTGCCGACCTTGTCGGCCACCTCGCGCGAGATCAGGTCGGCGGCCCAGCCATTCATGGAGCCGTATCCGGTGGCATAGACGATCACGTCGGCCGGCAATTCGCTGCCATCGGAGAGCAGGATGGAGTGCGCGCGGATCTCCTTGACGTCGACGCCGCTCTTGAGGCGGATCTTGCCCTCGGCGATCAGCTCGGAAGCACCGACGTCGATGTAGTAGCCGGACCCGCGCCGCAGGTATTTCATGAACAGGCCCGAATCGTCGTCGCCGAAATCGAGCAGGAAGCCGGCCTCTTCGAGCCGCCGGTAGAAGTCCGCATCGCGTTCGCGGATCTTGTCGAACACCTGCTTCTGCATGGACGGCAAGACCTTGTAGGGGATCGAGGCGAACAGCAGGTCGGCCTTGCCGGTCGTGAGGCCGCTGGCCACTGCGCGCTCCGAATAAAGATCACCGAGGGCCAGTTCCATCAGCGAATCGGACTTGACGATATGGGTGGAGGAACGTTGCAGCATGGTCACGTCCACGCCGTTCTCCCACAGGGCCGCGCAGATGTCGTGCGCCGAATTGTTGGAGCCGACCACCACCACTTTCTTGCCGCGATAAGCATCGGGGCCGGGATGGCGCGAGGAGTGATGCTGATCGCCCCGGAAGTTTTCCGCTCCGGGAAACTGCGGCACATTGGGCTTGCCCGACATGCCGGTAGCCAGCACCAGCTGGGTCGGCTGAAGCACGACTTCCCGGCCTTCGCGCTCGACCACGACGGTCCACTTCTGCGTGCTCTCGTCGAAGCTGGCGGACTTGCAGACGGTGCTGCCCCAGTAGTTCAGCTCCATCACCTTGGCATACATCTCCAGCCAGTCACCGATCTTGTCCTTGGGCGCGAACACCGGCCAGTTCTCGGGGAAGGGAATGTAGGGCAGATGGTCGTACCACACCGGATCATGCAGGCACAGCGACTTGTAGCGCTTGCGCCAGCTGTCGCCGGCACGCTCGTTGCGTTCGATGATGATGGTCGGTACGCCCAGCTGGCGCAGCCGCGCACCCAGCGCAATGCCCCCCTGCCCGCCGCCGATGATGAGGCAATACGGTTGCTGCTGGTAGCCCAGTTCACGCGCCTCCGCTTCGCGTTCTTCCTTCCAGGTACGGCGCTGCGTATGCACGCCATGCACCGCCCCGCGCGGGCGGTTTAGGCCCTTGGGCTCTTCGTGGCCCTTCAGTTCGGCGGCGGTGGTCAGCAGGGTCCAGATCTTGCCGTCGCGCAGGCGCAGGTAACCCTTGCCGCGTGCGATGCCGGTCTCCAGCAGGATCCAGCCCTGGGTCACGCCATCGGCTTGCGATGGCGTCTCATCCGGATCCAGGCGCAGCTGTATGGGTCCCAGCTGCGGCACTTGCGATTGCAGCATGGCGCGGATCTGGTCGCGGCCTTCCAGGGTCTTGATGTTCCAGGTGAAGGCGATCAGGTCGCGCCAGTAGCCCTCCTCCTCGAACAGGGCGGCGGCCTTGGCGGCATTGCCTTCGCGCAATGCGGCTTGCAGGGTTTCCAGCGTATGGGCAATGGCCTGGCTGGCGTTTTCTTCGGGCATGACAAGTCTCCTCTATCTCGACAATAGATCTCGTGGTTGGATGGGGGTGGCGGTTCTTTGACCGCCTGGATGAAGCCTGCAGCGCTAACGTCGATGCGGCGGCAGGATGCGGTAGCGCGCCATGCGCCGGTACAGCGTGGCGCGTGACATGCCCAGCAATTGGGCGGCGTGCGGGGCACGCCATTTGCATTCGGTCAGGGCGGCGACGATCTGGTCGCGCTCCTGTCGTTCATCGGCCTTGATGGCGTTGCCCTCGTCGCTGGAGGCAGCCGGTGTCGTAAGCGCATGCGCGCGGGCCGGGCGCAGCGCGCGCGATACCGGCGCGCGTACGCGGCCATAGAGCGTGGCGCCACCGTGCAGGCGCAACAGGTGCAAGCCTTGCAGGGCGCGACTGTCGAGCAGGCTTTCAAAGTGCAGGTCGAAGATTTCGTCCAACGGGCAGGGCAAGCGTTGCAGACCGGCGATGCACTCGCGCGCACGGCCATTGGCGGCGATGACGTTGCCCAGGGCATCGAAGGCGATGAGGATTTCCGGTTGCGCTTCGACATAGTGGCGGCTGCGATGCACCAGCAGTACCCAGGCGCAGGCCATGGCGTTGAGGAAATAGCCATCTTCGATCAGGGTGGCGCTTTGCTGGACGATGCGATTGACCAGGTTCTGGCTGTCGCGCGCATCGGGTGAGCGGATCGCCGAGGCATCGAGCACACCGATCAGTTCGCCCGCTGGCGAAAAGATGGGGGCGGCGCTGCAGGTCAGGGTGGTAAAGGCGGCGCGAAAATGATCGCCCTTGTGCACCGTGATGGGCAGAGCATCCTGCAGTACGGCGGCCACGCCGCAGGTGCCTTCTTCACTCTCGGACCAGCAGGAACCGAGATAAAGGCCGGCGCGCTTGAAATCCTGACGGCGTTCGCGGTCCACGCGATAGTCGATGGTGGTACCGCCGGCATTGGTGAGCATGACGCAGTAATCGGCTTCGCGCACGGTCTGGTGCAGCACCGACAGGCATTGACCGGATGCGCGCAGAAAATCCTCCTCGCCCTGCTGCACCTGGCGCAGTTCGCCGGAACTCAACACGCGCGGGCCCCGCATGTCGGCGGGGTCGAGGTGATGCTGGTCCAGTGAACGCAGATAGGACGAGCTCAGCCGTTGCAGGTAGTGACTGGCGGCGGGATCGGGCTGGCCATCGAGCAGACGGCGCACGCGGTCGAGATGGCTGACTTTCGCAACGTAGGGCATGGCGGCTCCTGGCGGGACGAGACTGCGCGAATCAATGCGGATCAATGCGGATCAGGGCGAAGACGACGGTGAAGCGATGGGTGATGTTGTAGCACAGCGTGCGCGGCGAGTTGTCCTGCGGCGCAGCATGGGGGGATGGTGAGACGCTTGTCTCACGGGCCGAGGGACTCGAGTGCATGCGGAGCTGGTGCGTTCATGTGGATGATGCAGAGGTGGCGACCTGCCAGCCGGCGGGAGAAGGGCCGCAAAAAGTCGAGACCCTCCGGCAGAAATCTGCCATGACCTCGACATCGGAGAAGGCATCGGGCAAGGTCGCCGTTCTCCCCTTTTCCCTGACTGGAGGCTCATCATGCGTACTACAGCCATCGCACCCTACGTGGTCAAGGCGCCCCCGAACAACCAGAAACCGATCGCGGGAAAGTCCCGGTCTCGAGCATCTTCACCAGCCACTTCCAGCGTTGTTCCAGGTTCGATTCGTTCACTCAAGGGATGTGTGACTGCGCCGCAGCATCCGGTGTCTCTGGCGGACATGGAGCTGGCCATTGCCCGACGCGGCGGAGCGCCGCAATGATCGGATTGGATACCAATGTGCTGGCGCGCTATTTTGCCCAGGACCATCCGCAGCAATCGGCCCGGGCGACCGCGCTGATCGAATCGCTGGACGCGCAGCATCCGGGCTTTCTATGCCAGATCGCCCTGGCAGAACTGGTGTGGGTACTACAATCTGCCTACAAGGTGCGCAAGCCTCAATTGGTGTGCATCATCGAGCGGCTCCTGATGGCCCCGGAAATCGTGGTGGAAAACACTGAAAGTACCTTGCAGGCACTGCACCGTTTTGCTGAGTCGACAGCCGGATTCGCCGATTGTCTGATCGAGCGATGCGGCCATCAGGCGGGATGCAGCGATACGCTGACCTTTGATCGCAAGGCCGCCCGTACCACCGGGATGCGCTTGCTCAACGACTGACGCGACGACCAGCAAGCCACCTCTGACCCGGTCACAAAAAACCCGCACGGCATCACCCGTGCGGGTTTTTCTTTGCGCCCTGTGCGGCCCGCCAGGCCGCCCGCCATTACAACGGAATCTGCGCCGGCACATCCTCCGGCTTCACGCCCGAGAGCTTCTCCAGGTTGCCCAGCACGGTCGGCTTGATCTTGCCGGCGGCGCGTTCGGCGGCGATCCACTTGTTGATGGTCTCGACCCAGGCCTTGCTCTCTTCCTTGGGCACGCCGATGTTGGTGGAGGTCGCTTCCAGCGGCTGCGGGACAGTCATCTTGCCCAGCGAGGGATTCTTCTTGAGGATGTTCAGGGCCAGCAGCCACACCAGCACCTGCGCATCGACGCGACCGGTCTGCAGCGCCAAGGTGGCGTCATCGGCCTTTTCCAGGCGCACGATGGTGGCATTCGGGCAGACCCGGCTGATCATCTGGTCGTGCGAGGAACCGATATCGACGGCGATCTTCACCTCCGGCTTGTTCAGGTCTGCCCAGGTCTTGTAGTCCTTCTTGGACACCACGGTGAAGGCATTCAGGAACAGCGGCTCGGAAAAATTGATCACCTCGCGCCGCGCCGGGGTCGGGTTCATGCCGAAGAACAGATCGATCTTGTGCGTCTGCAGATCCAGCACCGAATTGCCCCAGGTGGTCTCGGTGATGTCGAGCTTGACGTTCAGGCTGGCCGCCAGGCTCCTGGCAAAATCGATCATGAAACCGCCCCACTCGCCGCTGGCCAGATCCTTGTTGTAGTACGGCGCGGCACCGCGCACGGCGCCGATGCGCAGGGTCTTGGTGCGCTGTACGCGCGCCAGGGTCGGCTCGGTCGAGCCGGTCGCAGCGGCGGCCTGGGCAAAGACGTTGGGGATGGCAGTGGCGGCGGCAAGGCCGGCCACGCCAGTGATGAAACTGCGACGGTTGGTCATTCTCGGTTCTCCCTGATTTGGCGGATGGCGCCGCTGCCCTGTGGTCGGCAACATGGCGCACGGGTCTGCGGTCCGGCTTGGCCAGACCGCGTCGATGATTTTAGCCCAGCCGCAAGCCGCTCGCGCAGGCAAATGCCTGCTACGGACCTCACCAGGCGGCGCTCTCCCGGCAGGCAGGAAATTTTTTACGCCATCACCGATCGTGCGAGCTCCTGACATGGCTGTACGAAAATTGACAGCCAGCTCTCTTGTGCGAGCTTCATTGAAGATTTTTTTACAGCCACGGCATCCGGGTAAAACCGGGTAAGCCGCCGCCAGCGGAGCCTGGCGCGCGCGTAGGCTTGGCCTGTCGCGTTGATGCCGCAGGGCAATTCGGCGGAGCGCACGCGTCACGAGCATAACGGGGGATCTCATGCGCATTGAACGTCATCATCATCGCCGCAGCGGCAGCCTGCTCGCAGCCTGCCTCGGTGCCGCCGCTCTGGGCGGCTGTGCCAACTTCAGCGAAGTCAGCGCCGGGCGCGACGACCTGTACATGGTCTCGGCCACGGGCGTGAGCTACACCATGTCCATTCCGGCCCTGACCTCGGCGGCCCGCGAAAAGGCCAACGCTTTCTGCGGCAAGCAGCAGATGCGGGCCGACCTGCGCCAGCTCATCCGTGGCTGGCGTCCGATGCAGGTGGAGCTGTACTTCCGCTGCCAGCCCGCTGGAACCAGCCTGCAAGCTTTGCTGGACTGATCAGGCCGCTCAGGCCGCCGGGAGATCACGTGCGCGCAGCGGCAATCCATCCGCATCGAAGCCATCGGCCAGACGCAGCGCGGACACGCCCAGCGAGCTCACGGCATCGGCTGCATCCAAGAGAAGGGCCTGCAGATTGCCCTCCACCGCATGCTCCGACTGCGCCAACGTCGCCTCTGCACTGCGCAGCACGACTTGCAGCGTAGTCTGCTCGTCCTCGTCCACCAGTGCCAGGAAGGCGGTGGCCGCTGCTGCCTGCGCACCGGACTGTGCCAATCCTGCTTCCAGTTCGGAAAGCATCTGCAAGGTGCGGTACTCACCATTGCCGGTGTGCTTGGCGCCATGGAACAGATCCTGGTACAGGAAATGCAGCTGGCACTGCGCAGCCTGGCCGGATTGCCCGGTCAGACATTGCTGCATCAGCGGCGTGATCTCTTGGCTCCACTGGCGGAACCGTTGCGCGCGCGATTCGAAGTAAGCATCTGCGGCGGCTTCCTCTTGCGGAATCGCGTAGAAGGGATCATTCACGTCCTTGAGCGAAAAGCCCAGCAGGAAGCGCAGTTCCAGTGCCTCGTCATCGGCCGCAAAATGACTGGCCGGCCAGCCGCGCATGCTGCGCTCGATGGCCGGCACGCTCAGGATCTTCTTGTCGGTCAGGGAGGCGAAGGCATCGCGGTTCATGGCCTCCACTTCACTGAAGCTCAGGGCGTTGATCTCTTGCGGGTGGTAGAGGTGATGCACCAGTACCACGCGCGCCTTGGGGCTTTCCAGACCGGCCTGCTGGATGCTTTCGCGCAGGGCGTCGAAGGCATCGCCATCGGCCATGGCCAGGTCCTCGCGCAGGCCACCACGCGTGCGGGCCAGCAAGGGGATCAGGAAGGCATTGATTTCCAGTTCCTTCTCGCCCCGTCGCAGCACGATGATGTCGGCGCTCTCCTCGACCACCTCGCGCAGAAAAGCATGGCCGCGCGTATCGTCGTAGCGCAGCTGCTCCAGTGCTTCGTAGAGGGTGTCATCATCGCGCTCGCGCAAGGCATGGCGCACCATGCGCTCCAGTTCATCCTGCCCGACACGACGGCCCGCACGGTCCGGAGCATCGGCGGCGACGGCACTGGCCAGTGCGACCATCTGCTGCACCCGCAGTTCGTCCTCGTCCATGGTCTGTGAGGCGGCATGCGCCTGATGCTGGCGGCGACGCGCGGCTTCAGTGGAGACGTGGGTCTTGGGCTTGTCACGCAGCGGGCCGGCAGGCGCCGGCTTGGGAGGGTGCCTGGCCTGGCCCGGCGCGGGCTTCCTGGCTCCCGGAGACTGTGGTTTGCCTGATGGGCGTTTGGCTTGATTCACTTTTTTCCTCGCTCAGTTCAGCGGTAATTTGTCGGCCGCGCTGCGGCCCGGCAGCGTGGCCAGGAACATCCCGGCCAGGGCCACGGCGAAGGCGCCGGCCTGCAGCGCGGAGAGGCTTTCACCCAGCGCCAGCACACCGACCACGGCGGCCGAGACCGGCAGCATCACGGTAAAGACGCCAGCACGTGCAGCCGGCACCACCTTCAGTCCGGTCATCCACAACCATACCGTCCAGACGCTCGCGGCCAGGGCATAGAAGACCAGCAGCAACCAGATGTTGAGCGGCACGCTGGAGAAATGGAAATGCAGTGCCGTGTACAAGCCCATGGGGGTCATCAGCAGCAGCCCCCACAGGTTGATGACGGCGCTGATGCGCTTGGGCGTGAGGACCGTGGTCAGCTTCTTGCCGATGACGGCATAGGCGGCCTCGCACAGCACGGCGCAGAACACCAGCACATTGCCCAGCCAGGCGGTCTGCCCGCCAGGTGCGGCGGCAGCGCCGTGGCCATCCTTGGCCAGGGACAGCAAGCCGATGCCGATGGCCCCGCAGGCCACCGCAGCCCAGACGCGCAGGCTGATCTTTTCCTTGAGGAAGATCCAGCTCATCACCGCCACCACGGCCGGGATGGAGGACATGATCACGCCCGCCGAGACTGCATTGGTCATCGACACGCCGGTAATCATGCACAGCGTGAAGAGAAAATTGCCGAGGAAGGATTCGAGGAAGACCAGCCAGCGCGACTGCGTGGAGAGCGGCTTTTCATCGGCCGGCTTCTTCAGCCAGCGCAGCATGGCCACCGCACCGATGGCGAAACGCAGCCAGGCCAGCAGGAACACCGGCAGCAGCGCCGCCAGCGGCTTGGTCAGCGCGACGTAGGCGCCGACCAGGGACATGCTCAGGATCAGACAGCCGTAGCCCATGGGGCGGCTGGGGGTGTAAATCATGTTCGTCGAGACTCACAGGAAGATGCAGCGCTCACGTACGCCGCTGCTGAAATGGATAGGGCATTTTACCCGCTCGGATCTATTTCTCCTGAAACACCAGTCCACGCTCTTCTCGGTGAGAGTAGAACCCATTTCATCAATAGGCGTGAGTGCTCTGAACGCGCTTTCGACTATGGGTGATTTCTTATGGAAAGAAGACGCTCTGAAACAAAGGTCCTATTAGGTAGCGAGCGAGAAAAATACTCCCTGTCAATTTCCCGTTTCTGTAGCGGAAGGATCACGAGGAATTTCCCCTGAGGGCTGCCCTCAGATTCATTGTCGCGAAGGGTCTCTCGTGTGTACCACATCTCCAGGAATTCTCTTCTGCTGAATATTCGATTACCGAAACTCGAGTCGGCAAGCCACACGGATGTTGAATCGATTCCTCTAATGACCGAAAAATGATCCTGTCCCCTGTACTTTAGATAAACAACTACGGGAATTCTCAGCTGCGACAACTGGCTCCAGTCGGAAGCAAAGCCTTGCGCCTTATACCCGAATGTCGGAAGAACACGCGCCATATCGCTAAAACTCGCTTTCTTTTCGCCTTGGCCGAATGCGTTTAAGAAGTCTTTTTCGCTGAGCGATTCGCCATATTGCCCATTGAGTAAGGTAGCCAGAGAAGCTGAGCCGCAGGAGAAATCAAGCGCTTGCTTAACAATTTTCTCGTCGCGCATGCTCTTCCAACTCCGCACAGGCAGCGGAGCAAATTCGGTAGCCAAGGGCATCACTGCAAATTGAGCATAAGCGCTGTTCGCTAAGCTCAAGCTTGCAAAAAGGCATAAGGTTCCTGTCTTGAGCATCAGAACAAAACTCTTTCCACCAATGCTGCGAGCAATAGAAAAGCGGCTACAGTAACAGCCAAAAGGTCCATCGCTAAATAACAGGTCCCCATTTCACCCTTCTTTAAATCGCGGACAAAGTTTTTGATGAATTTCACAATAGCTCCAATGCGCGATTTGCCTGCCGACAAATCGCGTAACAGTTTTATTTACCTGCGCCAGAAACTACTAGCAAAATACGAAAGGTGATACATCGGCATATAAGCAGATGTGTTGTAGAGAGCATATGCTGCCGAAGTCGCCCCCGGAGCGAAATAATATGCCATCCAGATCCATGCTCCTTCCGTCTCCTGCATTTCCTTTTGGCTCAATGCCATAACTGCTAACTTTTGTTTTCCGTCCTTTGCAAATGCACTTTGCAGCTCACTCTCGGAGACTTGAAGATGCTGTGGCTTTTCGAGGTTATGGGCCACTTCCGCAAACGCGGTGGTAGTGACACTAGCCAATAAAGCCAATAAGACAATCCATTTTTTCATTTCGATTTCTCCATTTATAGCTGGGGCACAATTTGATGCAGAATCACGGAAACGTGTGCATCCACACCGCTCGTAGGTCGGCCCCATTGCGACCCGAGACATTGGACTTTAGCGAGAGATTAATGATGCTTTCACGGTCAACCGCATAGGCCACGCCCAACAACAAGTCAGTGCGTGTATGTCGGGCAGATTGCTCGATGCCGTTGATTTGATCTGGAAAGCGAAGGGTCCATTGCAACCCCGATGTAAGGCTTATCTTCTCGTTGACAGCAAAACCTAGCGAAGGGTTGAACAGGAGATAGCTTCCAGCTTTATAGGTAGCACCGCCCTCGTGGCGCGGCGCACTGTACTTGTAAGTACCAGTAGCGGCCAAGACGACTGGATCAATAGATTTGTAAGACGTGACACTGAGCAGCAGCGATTTGAAGAAGGATGCTTGGGAGTTGTATTTTTCGAGAGGCGCCGTTTCCGCAGAGGCTATGATGTTCTCCGAAAGGCGATAACCCCAACCAATCCATACATCACTCATTCCGCTGCCGGATGTCTGAGAAGCCTCGTTGAACTCTGACTTTCGGTAGGACGCAATAAACCAACTTGCACGACCGTAAATTTCCATTCCGTCACGAATGCCGTATTTCAGCCCCAGTGTTCCGACGCCAACGTCGCTGTTAACATTTCCGTCTGCGACCTTCGTGGGGACGAATACGAAGCTTGTTGGCCCCGTCTGTACCTCCAGATAATCGCCGGTTGATACCTTTTGTTTTTCTGCGTTCGCGTACGAGAGACTGACGTCAAGCCGAAGTTTTCCTGACGCGGTTAGCAAGCCTTCTACCGCCAAAGGGACATCTGCCCAACAGACAGCGATACAAAAAAATAGATAGGTGCCAAGCAGCACCTTCAGACGATGTTTGTATTTAAAGAGTCTGTGCATCTCGCCGATACCTCTAACAGAATCGGCAGAGCATACCGTCGTGATCCTGCTCACTTTAGTGAACAAGTGGAACAGAGACCTTTTCTCTGATTATTACGAAATCCTCATTGTCATATGCCAAAAAACTATCCTGAATGACATCAGCTTTCGTCATGCAAGGGGAATTTTGGATGTGACGGCCAGGCTGCCGACATCCCCTTTGAACGCGATCTCGACGTACCTTGTCACCTCTAATCCGTCAGTACGAGCTGGTTGACTGCGGCAGCGTACGATCTTGCTCGCGCATGGTGGTCGGCGACACGGCAAGCCCGGCCATACTGTGTTTTCAACCAGTATCGGACACTGAAATCGGTTAGAATGCCGCGACGTTTCACCTTACGTCTCTATCAAGAAATACCGCCATGCTCACCCTCACCGAACTCGAAGATGCAATCAACTACTGGCGCCAGCAGCGCCCGGCCAGCGGAGAGGAGTGCGCACTGTCCCCGGAAGTCAATGCCCTGGCGGGCCTGTACGCGATGATGATCTTCCATCGCCGCCATGAAGTGGACCTGGAGCAGATCGATGCCCAGGCACGCCAATTGATCGAAGCCTGGCTGGCCAGCTAAGCTGCGGTTTTTCGTACGCCCGCGTACAGTGACGGTCACTTCCTTGTAAGCGCGTTATCCTAGGGCCTCTGCAATTGCAGAACCTTCACGTTGTTGCCGGATCCACCCGGTATCCCTGAAAGGAAGAACGATGCGCAAGGATCAGGATCAGTCACCCCCCTCCCCACGCCGCAAGACCGCTGCCGCCGTGGCCACCAGGCCGCGCGTGGCGCTGGTGTTGCAGGGGGGCGGTGCGCTGGGTGCCTACCAGGCCGGGGTCTATCAGGCCCTGCACGAACATGACCTGACGCCCGACTGGGTGGTCGGCACCTCCATCGGTGCCATCAACGCCGCCTTGATTGCCGGCAACCCGCGCGAAACCCGCATCGCGCGCCTGCGCGAATTCTGGGAAACGGTGGCCCACCCCGACCTGTTCGACCTGCGCCAGGTGCCGGACACCCTGCGCCCCTGGGCCACGCGACTGACCACGCTGGACACCTTCCTGCGCGGTGCGCCCGGTTTCTTCCGGCCGCGTCCCCTGAACGCCTTCGCGCTGGGCCTGCCGGTGCCGCCCGACGAGGCCAGCTTCTACAGCACGGCTGAACTGGGCCAGACACTCTCGCGCCTGGTCGACTTCGATTACCTCAACGGCCCCTCGGGCATCCGCATGACGGTCTCGGCAGTCAAGGTCACCTGCGGTACGCTGGTCAATTTCGATTCGCGCAAGCGCCCCCTGGGGCCGGAGCACGTCATGGCCAGTGGCGCCCTGCCCCCGGGCTTTGCCCCGGTGCGCATCGAGGGCGAACTGTACTGGGACGGCGGCCTGTACTCCAACACGCCCCTGGAAGCCGTACTCAATGACGAAGCGCGCAGCAACCTGCTGTGCATGATGGTGGACCTGTGGCATGCCGACGGCCCTGAACCGCGTACGCTGGAAGAAGTGCAAACGCGCGAGAAGGATGTCACCTTCGCCTCGCGCTCGCAGCGTCACATCGACGCCTATCTCCAGCAATACCGCCTGCGGCGCGCTGCCCATGCACTCTACAAGCGCCTGCCCGCCGATCTGCTGACCCAGCAGGATCGCCAGATGATGGCCGAACTGGGTGCCGACAGCACCATCCACATCGTGCGCCTGGCCTATGCAGGACGCGACTGGAACATGGCCTCCAAGGACGTCAATTTCGCCAAGGGCTCGGTCATGTGGCGCTGGGAACAAGGTTATGAGGATGGCCTGCGTGCCGTCGCCTTGGGCCGGGCTTGCCCGTTCGGAGAAAGCGATACCGGCATCGTGGTCCACGACCTGCCCGGTGGTGATACCCATGTCCGTCCGGAGAAAACGGCCGACCGTTCGGCTTGATCGCGGGCAAAGCCGCAGCGGGCACGACGTCGCATAATCCCCACGGCACCCGGCATTATTTTTGTGCGACGCACAAATAACACTTGATTTCACCAAAGAAGTGCATAAAATAGGAATTGTTGCGGCGCACAAATCATGATTGTTAATTGATTCTGGTCGAAAGCCGCGCTCGAACGCCGATTGTTTTGATCGTCACGCTCGTCGGCAACTCATTTGTCATATCACTTAGGAGATGAACATGTTTTCGTACCAAGATCAGTTTTCCGCCGCTACCAAGGCAAATCTGCAAGCCCACCTGGACCTCATCAACAACCTGACCGCCAAGGCCTTCGAAGGCGTGGAAAAGATCGTTGAACTGAACCTGTCGGCCACCAAGGCGACCCTGGAAGAAGCCACCGCCGCCGCCAAGCAGCTGGCCGGCGCCAAGGATCCGCAGGAACTGCTGGCGCTGGCCGCCGCGCAAGCCCAGCCGGGCGCTGAAAAGGCCACCGCCTACAGCCGTCACCTGGCCGGTATCGTGTCCTCGACCCAGGCTGAATTCACCAAGGCGGCCGAAGCCCAGATTTCCGAAACCAGCCGCAAGCTGTCGGCCCTGATCGACGAGATCAGCAAGAATGCGCCCCCGGGTTCGGAGCAGGCCGTCTCGATCCTGAAGGCGACCCTCACCAACGCCAACGCTGCCTACGAGCAACTGTCCAAGAACTCCAAGCAAGCCGTGGAAACCCTGGAAGCCAACCTGGCCAATGCGACCAAACAGTTCACCGCTGTGGCTGAAAAGACCGTCGCTTCGACCCGCGCCAAGAAGTAATCTTCACTTCTGGCCGTAACAGCAAAACGCCGCCCCGGGCAACCGGAGCGGCGTTTTGCATTGAGTGATCCAGACCGTGGATCAGCGCATCAGGACTGCGCCACGATATCCAGCGCCAGCGCCTCGGCCACGCGGATGCCGTCGATGGCCGCCGACATGATGCCGCCGGCATAACCGGCGCCCTCGCCAGCCGGATACAGGCCCTTGGTATTGAGGCTCTGCAGGGTGTGGTCATCGCGCTTGATGCGGATCGGTGACGAGGTACGCGTCTCGATGCCGGTCAGCACGGCGTCGTGCATGGAGTAGCCGCGAATCTGCTTCTCGAAGGCCGGCAGCGCCTCGCGGATGGCATCGATGGCGTACTTGGGCAGCGACGGGTTCAGATCCCCCAAGGTCACGCCGGGCTTGTAGGACGGCTCCACGCTGCCCAGCCGGGTCGAGGGACGATTGGCGATGAAGTCGCCCACCAGTTGGCCCGGAGCATTGTAGTTGGCCCCGCCCAGTTCGTAGGCGCGGCTTTCCCACTCGCGCTGGAAGGCGATGCCGGCCAGCGGATGGCCCGGATAGTCGGCCGGCGAGATGCCCACCACGATGCCGCTGTTGGCGTTGCGCTCGTTGCGCGAATACTGGCTCATGCCGTTGGTGACCACCCGGCCCGGCTCGGAAGTCGCCGCCACCACCGTGCCACCGGGACACATGCAGAAGCTGTAGACCGAGCGACCATTGGACGCATGGTGCACCAGCTTGTAGTCGGCCGCGCCCAGGATGGGATGACCGGCACCGGGGCCGAAGCGGCATTTGTCGATCAGCGACTGCGGGTGCTCGGCGCGGAAGCCGATGGAAAACGGCTTGGCCTCGATGTAGACACCGCGTTCGTAGAGCATCTCGAAGGTGTCGCGGGCGCTGTGGCCGATGGCCAGCACCACGTGGTCGGCTTCGATCTGTTCGCCGGTATTGAGCGTCAGGCCACGGATCTGGCCGTCTTCGATGAGCACATCCTCGACGCGCTGCTCGAAACGGAATTCCCCCCCCAGCTTCTCGATCTTCTCGCGCATGAGCTGGATCATCTTGACCAGGCGGAAGGTACCGATGTGGGGCTTGCTGACATACATGATCTCGGGCGGCGCATCGGCGGCCACGAACTCGGCCAGCACCTTGCGACCATAGTGCTTGGGGTCCTTGACCTGGCTGTAGAGCTTGCCGTCGGAGAAGGTCCCGGCGCCGCCCTCGCCGAACTGCACGTTCGATTCCGGCTTCAACTCACGCTGGCGCCACAGGCCCCAGGTGTCCTTGGTGCGCTCGCGCACGGTCTTGCCGCGTTCCAGGATGATCGGGTTGAAGCCCATCTCGGCCAGGATCAGCGCCGCAAACAGACCGCAGGGACCGAAGCCGATCACCACCGGACGCTTCTTGATGATGGCCGGCGCACGGGTGACGAAGTGATAGGAGGTATCGGGCGTGGGGCCGACATTGGTGGTCTTGGCGTGGCGCGCCAGGACGGCCGGCTCGTCCTTCACTTCAACATCGATGGTGTAGTTCAGGGTGATGGCCGTCTTCTTGCGGGCATCGTAGCTGCGGCGAAACAGCGTGAAGGACACCAGCTCCTCAGCCGGGATGCCCAGGCGGTCGAGGATGGCGGCGTTCAATTCTTCTTCCGTATGACTCAACGGAAGGGTCAGTTCAGAGATGCGCAACATGTGCGGGGACTTTCAACAAGACTGGGGGTGCAGGAGGTGGCGCAGGCCACGATGGCCGGTGAGATCACGGCGCAAGGCTGCGCGAAAGGCGACATTCTACTCCAGCCGGGCAGGCGCTCCCAAGCGGCCCACGCCAGTTGCGCGGGTGCCACAACGGCGGCACCGGCTGCCGCCAGACAAGTTGCGTAACGCAATCATCTCGCGGTACATTGATTGCACTTCGCAACCATTACAGGATATCGCCATGGACTACGATGGCCTGCACTCTCCCCCGCGTGACCAGACCATCCGCCAGTTGCGCGAGCTCTCGCGCAAGCTGGTGCGTGAGCTGGGCTTCATGCGCAGCACCCTGGCCGGCAGCGACCTGGCGCCCTCGGCGGTCCATGCCTTGATCGAGATCGGGCTGCGACCGGGTCTGCAAGCGCGGGAGCTGGGCGAGCTGCTGTATCTGGACAAGTCCAATACCAGCCGCCAGTTGGCCAAGCTGGAGGCGCTGGGGCTGGTGCGCCGCAGCCCGGTGCCAGGCGACGGGCGCGCCTTCAGCTTGGCGCTCACCGAGGACGGGCAGGCGCTGCGCAAGAAGATCGACAAATTCGCCACCGATCAGGTCTCCGGGGCTTTGCGGCGCATCCTGCCGGAAGACCAGCAGGGCCTGGTGCGTGCGCTGGCGCTGTATTCGGAAGCCCTGTCGCGCGACAATCCCAATGCCGCACCGCGCCCGGCCAAAGGCGCGACGGTGCCATTGAGTACCGGCTACCAGCCCGGCTGCATCGGAGATATTGCCAGCCTGCATGCGCGTTACTACGCCGAGGCCGCCGGGTTCGGCGTGTTCTTCGAGCACAAGGTCGCCAGCGAACTGGGCGCCTTCGTACAAACGCTGCCCCATGCGGGCAAGCAACTGTGGACTCACATCGAGCATGGGCGCTGCCTGGCCTCCATCGTGATCGATGGCGATCTGCAACGCCGGCAAGCGCATCTGCGCTGGTTCATCGTCGATGGCAGCCTGCGCGGCAGCGGCGTGGGGCGGCGCCTTCTGGAACAGGCCATGGCCTTCGTCGATGCCCATCGTCTGGCCTGCTATCTGTGGACGTTTCAGGGACTGGACGCGGCACGCCACCTCTATCTGTCCGCCGGCTTCGCGCTGGCCGAGGAATCGCCCGGCCAGCAGTGGGGAAGCCGCGTGGTGGAGCAACGTTACGTGCGTCCGGCACGCAAGAGATGAGCGGAGGATGGCGCGCGGCATGTATCGCGGCATGTATCGATGTGCCGCGATTTGTTACCGGAATTGCTCGGTACGGAACGCGCTTCGGGATAGCCACACGGGCCAGCGCTACGCACGGACACAACTGGAAACACAACATTACAGTCTTAAAGAAGCCCGGCTCCTAGAGTGGTTTCACAGCGTGGCCCTCGCGGCGCGCGCTGCATCCACGCAACACCACCTTGCAGGAGCCCGACATGAAAACCAAGACCACTCGCTTAGCCTTCGCTCTTCTCACCACCCTCTGCGCCCTCGGCGCCACTGCGGCGCTATCCCCTGCCGCCCAGGCACAGGTAGTCGGGGTGGACGTGCGCATCGGCACACCGCCCCCCGCCCCGCGCTACGAGGCAGTGCCCCCGCCGCGCCACGGCTATGCCTGGGCGCCCGGCTACTGGGCGTGGAACGGTCATCGCCACCTCTGGGTCGGCGGCCACTGGGAGCGCGTGCGCCGCGACTACGCCCGCTATGAACCGGCCCACTGGCAACCCCGTGGGCGCGGCTGGGTCTTCATTCCGGGTCACTGGGTACGTTGATGGCCCTGGCTGAGTCCGCGCCGAAGCGGGCCGGGTCCAGCGCCGCCACCAGCTCGCGGGGCAGCGGCAAGGGCTCGCGCTCGAGCATCGCGGCCAGCAGCTCGGCCATCAGCGGCGCCCAGATCAAGCCGCGCGAGGCATAGCCCAGCAGGCCGTACAGGCCATCCTGCCCGGGCAAGGCGCCCACCAGCGGCAAGCGGTCCGGTGCGATGCAGCGCTGGCCGACCCGGCCCGCCAGATGGGCATCCGCTTGCGGCAGGGGCAGGTGCGCCGCGATCTGCGGCAGCATGTGCTGCAGGCGGGCCAGATTCCCGGCGTGGCTGTCGGCGCGCAGGGCCGGATCGTCGAAACGATCATAGCTGGCACCCATGCAGACTTGACCAGCATAGGGACGCGTGAGGTAACCATCGCCACACAGGGCATACGGCAAGTCGGGAAAATCCGCTGCCGCCAAGTGCGTCACCTGCCCGCGCACCGCCGCCAAGGGCAAGCCCGCCGCCTGTTGCAACGCACGCGCCTGGGCGCCCGCCGCCAGTATCACCAGCGGCGCTTGTGCAATGAGCACATCGTCGGCATCCCGTGCCTGCCACTGGTCGTCCACGCGAACCAGACGGGCGACGGCACGCCCGAAATGCGTGCGCACCTCTGCTTGCGCCTGCGCCACCGCCAGCAAGCGGCGGCATACCGAGGGCGGATTGAGCCAGCCCGCTTCCGGGAAGAAGTAGCCACCGCCCATGGTCGGCATGCCCAGCGCCGCAGCCGTCTGCTCGGCGCTCATCCAGCGGGCATAGCGCGGCGGATATTGCCACTGCTGCGCCCCCTGTTCGAAGGAGACCGCCTGCTTGGCATCGCGGCCGAACTGCAGAATGCCGCAGCGCTCGCCACGAATGGCCGTGCCCTCCTCCAAACCCACGCCGCCCAGATCGTCAAGACGCTGCGAAGCGAACAGGAAGGCTGCGCGCGTGAGCCGGGCCAGCGGACTGTCGTCACGTGCCAGCGCCGGCATGAACAGGCCACCATGATTGCCGGAGGCGCGCGTGGCGACCTGCGCCCCGGCATCGATGAGATCGATGCACCAGCCACGTGCCGTCAGCCGCTCGGCGGCGGCGGTACCGGCCAGCCCGGCACCGATCACCAGGGCGTGGCGCTCATGCACGGGATCGCGTCGCAAAGGCGTGTCGATCCGCGCCACGTGGGTGGCCGGACGTGCCCAGGCCGGCGCATAGCGCAAGGCCAGCGCACCGTCCCGGGCTTGTCCATGGAAACCGACCTGCCGCATCGCCGCCACCAGCGCTGCCTGCCCGGCTGCGCCGAACACCAGCGCCCGGGCGCCGGTCCAGGCCAGGCGCGCCAGCCGCTTGCAGGCATGCGCATGCCAGGGCGATGCGGCCGGGTCGAAGCGGGATGGATCGGCATGGAGGTAGAACAGGTCGACCGGCGCCTCAAGCCGCGCCAGCTCTTCTTCCAGCGCGCCCCACACCAGGGTGAGCGTGAGGCGCCCTTCATCGAGCAGCAGGCGGTGTGTGCCCGGCAGCGGCAAGGGCCATGCCGCGCGCAAGGCCTGTGCATAAGTCAGATCGGCATGCAGCGCCTCGGCCTGCGGCGGATGCGGCAGGATCGCGATGTAATGCAGGCGGGCCGCACCCTGCCCCAGCGCGCGCTGGCGGGCAAAGGCATGCCAGGTGGCGAAGAAGGCATGACCCAGGCCGAAATGCAGGTCCAGCACGGTGGCGCTGTGCTGTTCGTGCAGGCAGTCCGGCACCGGCTGCAGCGCCTGTACCACGGTATCGGCCTCGGCGCGCCAGGCAGCCAGCAGTTCCGGGGAGGCAAGTTGAAGAGGACGCGCAGGCATCTTGAAAAGCCCTGTGGATAAATCAGAGAAGGCCGCCATTCTACGCTCCCGCTTGCGTGCGGCATTGCGCCTTGACAAAGGGTAGCGCTCTCCCTAGTCTGGGCCCTCGCCGATCAACCAGCCCCGCAGCATGGCTGCGCAACGCCATGCTCGCCATCTTCAACATCGTCTTTCCGATCTTCTCGCTGATCTTCCTCGGCTGGATCTGCCGCAAGCGCCACATCCTCTCGGCGGGCGCGGCCAGCGAACTGAACCGCTTCGTGATCTGGCTGGCACTGCCGGCGCTGCTGTTCGATTCCATGTCGCGCCTGAAGGCGACCGATTTTGCCAACCTGCGCTTCATCGCCGTCTTCGCCATCGGCGTGGCCGTGGTGTTCCTGTTGACGGCCTGGCTGCGCCTGCGCCAGAAGGCGGCAGCGCCCGACGTCATCATCGACAGCCTCGGCAGTTCCTATGCCAACACCGGCTTCATCGGTATCCCGCTGTGCTACCTGGCCTTCGGCAACGAAGGCTTGCCGCCCTCGGTGATCGCCATGGTGATGACGGCCTGCCTGCTCTTCGCGGTGGCCATCGTGATGCTGGAGAGCTGTCTGCATGCCCGGGCAGGGTGGATGCAGACCGTTGCCAAGGTGGGCCGCTCGCTGCTGCGCAATCCCATCATGATCGCCCCCGTGGCCGGCATCATCGTGGCCTTGAGCGGGGTGAGCCTGCCCGGCAGCGTGCAGCAGTTCTTCAAGATCCTGGGGGGTGCGGCCAGCCCTTGCGCGCTGGTTTCGCTGGGTCTGTTCCTGGCGCAACCGGTACGCGCCGGCGATGGCGCACCGGTGTGGCTGCTGGTGGCCTTCAAGCTGCTGCTGCAACCGGCCGTCACCGCCGTGCTGGCTTACTGGCTGCTGCCGCTGCCACGCCTGTGGGCCGACAGCGCGGTGCTGCTGGCAGCCCTGCCCATCGGTACCGGGCCCTTCATGCTGGCCGAGCTGTACCAGCGCGAAGTCACGGCCATGTCGCGCGCCATTCTCATCTCCACCACGCTGTCATTGCCCACCATCGCCGTGATCCTGGCCTGGATTGCGCATCATTGAGCCGGATATGAACAAGGCCGCACAGCGATTGCCGTGCGGCCTGATTCGCAAACCGGGCGTGAAGAAAAATTACAAAATCACCCGCTCTTCCCGCAGGATCTGCTCGAACTTCTCGGCCGCCACCGGCGGGCTGAACAGGTAGCCCTGGATCTCGTCGCAACCATAGTGGCGCAGGTAGTCCAGTTGCTCGTCGGTCTCCACGCCTTCGGCAATGACGCGCAGTTTCAGGTGGCGCGCCAGCGAGATGATGGAGGCGGTGATGGCCGCATCATCGGCATCGATGGTGATGTCGCGCACGAAGGAGCGGTCGATCTTGAGCACGTCGATGGGGAAGCGCTTCAGGTAGGCCAGTGAGGAATAGCCGGTGCCGAAGTCATCGATGGACAAGCGAATGCCCAGCTTCTTCAGGCCGGCCAGGATGCCGATGGCATGCTCGACATCGGTCATCATGAGGCTTTCGGTGAGTTCGATTTCCAGCGAGGCCGGTGGCAGGCCGGTACTGTCGAGCACGTCGGCAATCGAGGAGACCAGGTCCTTCTGCAGGAACTGCCCCACCGAGAGGTTGACCGAGACGCTGATGTCCTCATGCCCGGCCAGCTGCCACTGGCGGCACTGGGTACAGGCGGTGCGCAGCACCCAGGCGCCGATGGGCAGGATCAGGCCGGTCTCTTCGGCCAGGCCGATGAAGCGCGCCGGCGAGACCATGCCCAGTTGCGGATGCTGCCAGCGGATCAGCGCCTCGCTGCCCACCACACGGCCCGAGGCCAGGTCCACCTTGGGCTGGTAATGCAGCAGGAACTCGCCGTGATCCAGCGCATTGCGCAGGTCGCCTTCGATGCGCAGACGCTCCAGCGCCTGCTCGTTCATGGCCGGCGTGTAGAACTGGAAATTGTTGCGACCAGTCTGCTTGCCACGGTACATGGCGATGTCGGCATGCTTGATGAGCGTCTCGCCGTCAGTGCCATCGTTGGGATAGCAGGCCACGCCGATGCTGCAGGTCATGAACAGCGTATGCCCGCCCAGCGTGACCGGTGCGGCCACCGCATCCATGATGCGTTGCAGGCTGCGGGTGTCGAGCGTGAGTTCATCCTGCTCGGGCAGGATCATGATGAATTCGTCGCCACCCAGGCGCGCCACGGTATCGGCTTCGCGCACGGCGGCGCGCAGGCGACCGGCCACGGTGCGCAGCAAGGTATCGCCGGCCTTGTGACCCAGCGTGTCGTTGACGAACTTGAAGCGGTCCAGGTCCACGAACACCACCCACAAAGCCTGCTTCTGGCGCTCGGCCGCGCCGATGGCCTGTTCCAGGTGATGACGCAGCATGTGGCGGTTGATCAGGCCCGTGAGCGTATCGCGGCTGGCCTGGAATTCCAGTTCGGCTTCGTAGCGCTTCATCGAGGTGATGTCGTAGAGTGCCGCCACGAAATGGGTCACCAGGCCGCCCTCGTCACGCACCGGGGCGATGTAGAAGTCATTCCACAGCTCCGAACCATCCTTGTGGTAGTTGCGCAGCACGACGTTGTGTTCGCGCTGTTCGCGCATGGCGATCCAGACGGTCTCGAAGCCTTCGGGATCACTGTCACGGCCTTCCAGGAAACGCAGGCTCTTGCCCACGGCTTCGGCGCTGCTGTAACCGGTGATGCGGGCAAAGGCCGGGTTGACGTATTCGATGGCGTAGTCCGGCTCCTGGGCCGAGAGAATCAGGATGGCATTGGCACTGGCTTCGATGGCCTGGTGCCGCAGGCGCAGCGCACGTTCGGCCAGGCGGCGCGCCTTGATGTCGTCCGACAGCAGGGCATTGGTGGTGCGCAGCTCGGCAGTCTTGTCTTCCACCAGCTGCTGCACCCGATGCGAGCGCATCGACAAGGCACGCATGTAGGCCGCGCCCAGCAACGAGGCGATCACGCCGACCAGGCCGATGAGCAACGAGCCATAGTGATCGGAAAAGACCGAACGCGGTGGAATGCTGATCTCCATGTGCCAGCTCTGGCCGGCGATATCAAAGCTGGTGACGGTCGTGGAGGGATGGCGGAACAGGCTGCCAGGCTTGATGAGCTGGTCCAGCCACTGGGTCGGGCGCGGCTGGCTGTCATGGTGGTAGACCAGGTTGGTCGGATCGGCTTGCCGGCCGACGTAGAGACGCAAGCCGATCTCGTGGTCCGACATCAGGCCGGCGCCATCGAGGATCTTCTGCACCAGGCCGTTGAGTTCGAGCACCGCCGTGGTATCGCCGATGAGCAGTGCACGGCGGGCGGCGGTATCGGTAGGCTGCACGCCGCCGCGATAGACCGGCTGGATCACCAGCAGGCCGCGTTCATCAGGGCCGGACTGGGCCAGGCGGATGGGCGGGGTGGAGGAGGGTCGGCCGCTGACGACGGCGGCATCGAGCGCCCCCATGATGGCGGGGTTGCGCGAGACGTCCAGTCCCAGCGCAGCTTCGTTGCCGGCCAGGGGCTCCACATAGTCGACCACCAGATAGGTCGGTTGCTGCGAAGCGCGCACGGACCGGTCGCCATCGAGCGCGGTGATCTCGAAACCCGGCTTGGCGCCCTGGCGCAGGGCCTCGAACACCAGCCGGTCCTCGTCGGCCACGAAGCGCTGCACGCTGAAGGCGCGCACGTAGGGATAGCGTTCCAGCAGCGGGCGGGTGAAGCTCTCGAACTGTTCGCGCGTAGGATCGCCTACGGTGGCATAGAAATGGTTCACCACCGACTGCACCTGCACCGCCTCTTCCAGCCCGCGCTGAATGGTGAAGGCGCGCAGGCCCGCCCTACGCTCGAAGTCGAGCTGGACGGCATCCTCTTCCAGATGGCTGGTGGCGACGAACACCGTCGCGGTGGCACATAAACCCAGCATCAGCGTGAGCGATGCCGACAACGTTGCCCCCAGCTTGTTGATCACACGCTGCATAAACGATTCGTTATATCCCTTGGGAGAGCCCGATCATAATCCGGTACTCCC
The DNA here is from genome assembly GCF_057809315.1 of Herbaspirillum sp. FG34. Taxonomy (NCBI): domain Bacteria; kingdom Pseudomonadati; phylum Pseudomonadota; class Betaproteobacteria; order Burkholderiales; family Oxalobacteraceae; genus Herbaspirillum; species Herbaspirillum sp. FG34. Next base: position 24,277 of record NZ_JBMDJS010000014.1, read on the forward strand.
CTCGTTATCGGTCAAAGCGCATTTATTTTTAATCGGACCCACCCCGCAGCACGCTACTCGCATATTGCCACACGGGAACAAACGCATTTGTCGAATGTGCTCCGGCTCAATATACCGATGGTGACGGGCGCTGCTCGCGTGCCGCACGTTCGATGGCCTGGGCCTGCATGAAGGCATCGAAGGAGCGTTCGATGGTGGCGCGCTCGACATCGCGGGTGATGAAGACGATGCGGCTGCGGCGGTCCTCCGAAGGCCATTGCGGCAGCGTGGCGGTGGGGTGGAAGATGTGCTGCACGCCGTGGATCACGGTCGGCTTGTCCTCTCCCTTGAGATTGAGGATGCCCTTGATGCGCAGGATGTTGGGGCCCTTGAAGCCAACCAGCAGGCTCAGCCACTCATCGAAGAGCACCGGGTCGATGGGTTCGTCGAAGGTAAAGCAGAAGGCGCGGATGTGGTCATCGTGACGGTTGACGTCATGGGCATGATCGTCGTGGTCATGGCCATGATGATCATGGTGATCGTGATGACCGTGTGCATGGCCGTGGTCATGATGATGATGCGCATGCGCCTGCTGCTCGGCAAAGGCTTCCTCGTTGAGCCAGCGGGCCACGTCCGGCATCTTCTCGCCTGGCTTGAACAGGCCCGCATCGAGCAACTCGGCAGCGGCGATCTGGCCGACCTGCGGCTGCAACTGGCGCGCGCCCGGATTGAGCGTGCGCAGGCGCGCCTGCAGGGCCGACAGCGTGGTGGCATCGACCAGATCGGTCTTGGTCAGCAGCAGGCGGTCGGCGACGGCGGCCTGCTGGATGGCTTCCGGATGGTTGTCCAGGGTCGCCATGCCATTGACCGCATCGACGGTCACGATCACGCCATCGAGGCGATAGCGCGCCGAGATGAAGGCGTCGGTCATCAGGGTATGCAGGATGGGGGTGGGCGAGGCCAGGCCGGTGGTCTCGATGACCACGCGGTCGAACTTGCGCTCGCCGCCCTCGGCGAAGCGCCAGGTGATGTCCTTGAGGGTTTTCTTGAGATCGCCACGGATGGTGCAACACAGGCAGCCGCTGCTCATCTCGACGATGGTCTCTTCCTGGCTGTGGGCCACCAGCAGGTGATCCAGGCCAATCTCGCCGAACTCGTTGATGATGACCAGGGTGTTCTTCATCTCCGGCTGGGTGATGAGGTGGTTCAGCAGCGTGGTCTTGCCGCTGCCGAGAAAACCGGTCAGCAGGGAAACGGGAATCGGCGCAGCGGCGGCGGGGACGGATGGATTCATGGCGGGAAACGGGATGAGTAGGGACCAAAATAGACGACCGAGCCGCCATGCTACCCGATGCGTCAAGCCGGCTGCTTCGGCCGGGCAAAAAAAAGACGGACCGCGAGGGTCCGTCCTGCCGGTGAGCCGCGCCCGGCGGGGATCGCGGTCTTTACCTGGTTTTACAGCTACGCTGATCTACTCGTTGTCATGCGCGTCCAGCGGCACCTTTTCAGGCTTTTCTTCGGTTTTGGCCAGCCCCGGCAGCAGGTGGCCCAGCTTGCGCGCCTTGGTGCCCAGGTAGCCGATGTTGAAGGGATTGTGGTTGGCGATCAACGCAATGCGCTCGGCTACCGTAATGCCGCTGTCTTCCAGCGCCTTGACCTTGCGCGGGTTGTTGGTCATCAGGCGCAGGCTGGTGATCTTCAGGTGCGCCAGCATGGGCAGCACGATGGTGTAGCGCCGCATGTCGGCGGGGAAGCCCAGGCGCTCATTGGCTTCGACGGTATCGGCCCCCTGGTCTTGCAGGTGGTAGGCGCGGATCTTGTTCAACAGGCCGATGCCGCGCCCTTCCTGGCGCAGGTAGAACAGTACGCCACGACCTTCCTTGGCGATCTTCTTGAGGGCCGCTTCGAGCTGGGCGCCGCAATCGCAGCGCTGGGAGAACAGGGCGTCGCCAGTCAGGCACTCGGAGTGCACGCGACCCAGGACCGGTTCACCATTGCCGACCTCGCCCAGGGTCAGGGCCAGATGTTCCTTGCCGGAAATTTCATCGTAGAAGGCGTGCAGTTCGAAGGTCGCCCAGGGCATGGGCAACTTGCACGAACTGACGAAAACCAGTTTTTCTTCCGGCGCGGCTGCGGCCGGTGCGATCGGTGAGGACATGACAACCTGCTTTCGAATCGAATGCTCAGAACCGCGTATCTTACCTTGCGCACGGGTTTATTTCAGCGCGGCGGCCGCTGCGGTGAAGGCAATTGTCCGATTCGTGCAGGCAATTTGAACAGACGCTGCCTGCCGGTTCATAATGCCAGCCAGTCCGGGACACACCGGACACGGTGCCAGCCCCAAGGGCGGCATCCCCTTGAAAGCCGGTCAACGATAAAAAAGGGAGACAACCGTGCTGTTCGATTACGTCATCGTCGGTGGCGGCTCGGCGGGTGCCACACTGGCCGCGCGCCTGTCGGAAGATCCAGGCGTCACGGTCTGCCTGCTGGAAGCCGGCGGCCAGGGCGACAGCCTCTTGGTGCGCACCCCGGCGGCCGTGGTGGCCATGCTGCCCGGCTATGGCAAGCTCAACAACTGGGCCTTGCAGACCACGCCCCAGCCGGGCCTGAACGGCCGCCGTGGCTACCAGCCGCGCGGTCGCGCCCTGGGCGGCTCCTCGGCCATCAACGCCATGCTCTACATCCGCGGACAGCGCCAGGATTACGATGGCTGGGCCCAGGCCGGCTGCCCTGGCTGGGACTGGGAGTCGGTGCTGCCCTATTTCAAGCGATCCGAAAACAATATACGCGGAGCCGATGCCTGGCACGGGGACAGCGGCCCGTTGCAAGTCTCGGAACAGAATCGCCCGCGCCCCATCACGCGCGCCTTCATCGAGGCGGCGCAGGCGCGCGGCTATCCGCTGTGCACTGACTTCAATACCGGCGACAACGAAGGCGTGGGCCTGTACCAGGTGACGCAATTCCACACGCCCGCTCATCGTGGCGAGCGCTGCTCGGCGGCGGCGGCCTACCTGCATCCGGTGATGGGGCAACGGCCCAACCTGAGCGTGCTGCGCCAGGTGCGCGCGCAACGTGTGTTGTTCGAGGGCAAGCGCGCGGTGGGCGTGGCCTATCGCCAGCAGCAGCAGGATGCGCAGGTGCGCGCCACGCGTGAAGTCATCCTCGCCGCCGGGGCCTTCGGCTCGCCGCAATTGCTGCAACTGTCAGGCGTGGGCCGGCCCGAGGACATCCTGCCGCATGGCATCGCCCTGCATCACGCCCTGCCCGGCGTGGGGCAGAACCTGCAGGATCACCTCGATTTCACGCAAGGGTGGACCACCCGCGACACCGACAACTTCGGCCTGGGCGTGGTCGGCGGCCTGCGCCTCTTGGGCCAGCTACTGCCCTGGAAGCGCCATGGCGAGGGCCTCATCGCCACCCCCTTTGCCGAGGGCGCGGCCTTCCTCAAGACGCGGACCGGACTGGATCGCCCCGACATCCAGCTGCATTTTTGCATCGCCATCGTCGATGACCATGCAAGAAAGCTGCATGCCGGTTATGGCTTCTCCCTGCACATGTGCCTGCTGCGCCCGCATTCGCGCGGGCGTGTGGGCCTGCAATCGGCCGATGCGATGGCCGATCCGCTCATCGATGCGGGCTATCTCTCCGACCCGCGCGACCTGCCGTCCATGATCGAGGGCGCCCGCATCGCGCGCGACATTGTCATGACCGAACCGCTGCGCCGCTACTGCCGGCGTGAACTGTTCGGTGGCCGGGAGGGCATGGATGAGGCGGCATGGGAAGCCATGATCCGTCGGCGCGCCGACACCATCTATCATCCCGTAGGCACTTGCCGCATGGGTGCGGACCCGATGGCGGTGGTCGATGCGCAATTGCGCGTGCATGGCCTGCACGGTCTGCGCGTGGTCGACGCCTCGGTGATGCCCACGCTGGTGAGCGGCAACACCAATGCACCCACCATCATGATTGCCGAGAAGGCAGCCGACATGATCCGCGCCAGCCAGGCGCATGCCGAAGCGGCCTGACATCGCTCGATAATGCAATGCAAGGATGAATCAATGACCGATACCACCGCTGCAGAATTGCAGCAGCTTTTCACCGCGCAGCAACAAGCGTTCACCGCCCACGGCGATCCCTCCCATGCGCTGCGCATGGACCGGCTGGCTCGTCTGCTGGCGCTGATGGACGAGCATGAGACCGCCCTCATCGCCGCCATCGATGCCGACTTCGGTGGCCGTTCGCATCATGAGACGCGCATGGCTGAACTCTTCGTTCTGCGCGCCGGGATCCGCCATGCGCAATCGCACCTGAAGCGCTGGATGCGACCGCAACGGGTGGCCACCGCCCTGCACTTCCTGCCCGGCAGCAATCGCCTGCTGGCGCAGCCACTGGGTGTGGTGGGCATCATCTCGCCGTGGAACTATCCGCTGCAACTGGCGCTGGGTCCGGCGCTGGCGGCCTTGGCGGCGGGCAACCGGGTACTGCTCAAACCCTCGGAACTGACACCGCGCCTCTCTGCCCTGCTGGCCGAGCTGGTAGCGCGGTATTACGCCCCGGAGGAAATGGCCGTGGTCACCGGGGACGCCGGCATCGGACAAGCCTTTGCTTCACTGCCGTTCGATCATCTGTTCTTTACCGGATCGACCCAGGTCGGGCGGCAGATCGCGCAACTGGCGGCGGCCAATCTCACGCCGGTCACGCTGGAACTGGGCGGCAAATCACCGGCCATTCTCGATGTCTCGTGCCGCATGACGAGCAGCCTGCAACGCATCGCCTTCGGCAAGCTGCTCAATGCCGGGCAGACCTGCGTGGCCCCGGACTACCTGCTGGTGCCGCGTGGTCAGGCGGCCAGCGTAGCGCAGCAACTGGTCGCAGCCATGGGCCGGCTGTATCCGCGTCTGCACGACAACCCGGACTACACCGCCATCATCAGCCCGCGCCATCGTGCGCGCTTGCAGGCGCTGGTGGAGGACGCCCGCACGCGGGGTGCACGGGTGATCGAAGTCAACCCCGCGGGGGAAGACCTGGAGCAGAGCCGCAAGCTGATGCCCACGCTGATCCTGGGCGCGAGCCCGGCGATGCGGGTGCTGCAGGAAGAGATCTTCGGGCCGGTCCTGCCCATCCTGGAATACGACACGCCCGAGCAGGCCATCGCCCATGTGCGACAAGGTCCGCGTCCGCTGGCGCTGTACTGGTTCGGCGAGGATGCGGTACGGCGCGAGCAGGTGCTGCGGCAGACCCATGCGGGCGGCGTGACCATCAATGATTGCCTGTGGCACCTGGTGCAGGAGGAGCAGCCCTTTGGCGGTGTCGGCGAAAGCGGCATGGGGGCGTATCACGGACGCTGGGGCTTCGATACCTTCAGCAAGCGCAAGCCGGTGTTCCGGCAGGCGCGTTGGAACGGCGGGACGCTCTTGCATCCGCCTTATGGAAAAACGTTTGAATGGGTGATGGGGTTGATCAGGCGATTGAGCTGATGCCGCTCATCCGGGCGCCGGCAGCAGATCCAGGTACAAGCGCAGCGAACGCTGCACGCTCTCTGCCACAAGGGTGGTGATGGCCGCATGGTCGCCGCTGACGCAGGCTTCATCGAGGGCGTCGTAATACGCCAGGCGATCTTCCTTGCGGATGACCGCCGGGGGATAGCCGGATTTCATCAGTTCCAGATTCAACAGCAGGCGACCAGTGCGGCCATTGCCATCGATGAAGGGATGGATCTTCACGAAGCGCGTATGCAGTTGCGCTGCACGTTCGACCGCATGCAGGCTGCCGGCCTGCTGATACCACGCCAGCAAGGCGCGCATTTCATCGTTGAGATGCAGGAAATCGGGCGGGGTGGTGCTGGCGCCGGCGATGACCACGTTCTCGCGGTGATAGCGGCCGGCTTCATCGGCATCGATCCCCTTGAGCACGAGACTGTGGATGTCCTTGATGTGCGCTTCGCTCAGGGGCTCGCAGCCGGCCACGAGCTGCTCGACGAAGAAGATGGCATCGCGGTGATTGATGGCCTCGAAGTGCTCGCGCAGCGACTTGCCACCGACGGTGATGCCTTCCAGCACTACCTTGGTTTCGCGCAGGGTCAGCGTGTTGCCGCTTAACGCATTGGAATGGTGAATCCAATCTAAGGCCAACTTAGTTCGAACTGCTGCGGCAGTGTATCGTGGGATAAGGCTGGCGTTAGGGAGCTTCGCGCGTGAGGCATCGATTCTTATCAGCAAATCCAAAGTTTTCCCCATCGGTGTTTTCCGCGTTCGGCAGTTACTGAAAAGCACATCGCACCTTTTCTCTAGCAACTTCCTCTATTGAAATGCCATTAGAAAAATGGGATAGCCTAGTCAAGGCTGAAATCCTAAGTTGCACGTCACCGAGATAAACTCGAAATTAGAGGACTAGCAAACTATATTAAATTCACGCTAGTCAATTTCGGCTTAGCACAAAATTTTTTCAAACCAAATCTATTAAAGCAGAGAGAACAGAGATGAGCGTTATCGATAACAAACCCAGATGGAGGCTCTTCTCTTTACGAGAGTTTTTGCTACGTGTGCATACTGATCTCTTACAAATCGAGAGATCAATCGATCGATTTTGCATCTACGGTGCAGAGCAACTATCAGCTGTCGAACAAATGGTGTTGATACTTGAGGACCGGCGATTTTTTAAACACGGTGGAGTAGATCTAAAGTCTGTATGTAGAGAAACCTTAAAAGCGTGCTTAGGAAAACGCCACGGTGGCGCTAGCACAATCGACATGCAGTTCGTACGAACAGTAACTGGCTACCGTGAGCGGACCATTAAAAGAAAAATCTATGAGATTTTTCTCGCCAGTCTCATCCAAATCAGATACAGCAAAATAGTTATCCTGCGATCTTATTTGGGCTGTGCCTTTCTTGGCTCACATTTGCGTGGAGTACAGTCGGCATCCTTGAGGATGTTCAATAAACCAGCAGCGGATCTGAATCTGCAGGAGGCATCTACCATTGCAGCGATGCTCGTATATCCTCGTCCGCTAAGACCTACCGAAAGCTGGAACTTAAGAATTCAACGTCGAGCGGATTACGGTCAGCGAATTTATATTTCGACTAAACAGCGCCTTGAAAAGAAACCAAGTAGAAAACCTGTGTAGATTTGCTTGGGTAAAGGGAATTGCTTCTCCTTCGTACAAAACCTTTTTTCGGTCAAGCGCGACGCATAATAAATGCTTATTAAAGTTCGTAGCTTTAGCTTGAAGAGCATAGGATGACTTAAGCGCTGCGCGCGCCTCTTTGGCCAGAACCTCCTTACTTTCTGATCGTTTTTTTAGTAGATCCGAAATCAGGTCAGACAACTTTTTCAGCGAATTTTGGATACTACTTTCCAATTTATTCGCTTCACCTTCGCCCATCAAAAGGGAAAGTCGTACATAAAACGACGTAAGGCGAATATTCCAGCGCTTGATGATGTCATCGTAATCCATAAGTTTGGATTCGAGTTTCTCGTCGGGATCTTCGGCAATAGACAAAAGAACTCTTTGACTGAGATAGATCCGTTCGCCGAGGAGCTGAGCGATCTCGTCTATTAATTCTTTCAGCGCAGCATATTCTTTTTCGTTGCCATTGAAACGCTGTTGCGAGATCCAGTTACGGTTCTGCCAATGTTGCAGCAGGCGGTTCCCAATTAGCCCGCTGAGAATAAATCCCGCTACCACTGGTATTAACGAGGTGAGCATAGCCTTATCGCATCTCTTAAATATTGGAGCACGACTGCTGCAATGGCAAAACTAAGCACACCGCTGGATCTGAACAGCGTGCCTGTTCTTCAAGAAAATTAGACCAACCCGTGCGCCTGCTGATCCGCATGGTAGCTCGAGCGCACCATCGCGCCCACGGCGGCATGCACGAAGCCCATCTTGTAGGCCTCTTCCTCGTACATCTTGAAGGTGTCGGGGTGCACGTAGCGGCGCACCGGCAGGTGGTCGCCGCTGGGCATGAGGTACTGGCCGATGGTGAGCATGTCGACGTTGTGCGCGCGCATGTCGCGCATGACCTGCAGCACTTCCTCGTCGGTTTCGCCCAGGCCCACCATGATGCCGGACTTGGTCGGTACTTCCGGATGCAGGTCCTTGAAGCGCTTCAACAGGCTCAGCGAATAGTCGTAATCCGAACCCGGACGCGCTTCCTTGTAGAGGCGCGGTGCGGTTTCGAGGTTGTGGTTCATGACGTCCGGCGGGGCCATCTTGAGGATTTCCAGCGCGCGGTCCATGCGGCCGCGGAAGTCCGGGGTCAGGATCTCGATGCGGGTCTCGGGCGACAGTTCACGCACACGCTGGATGCAGGCCGCGAAGTGGGCGGCGCCGCCATCGCGCAGGTCGTCGCGGTCCACGCTGGTGATGACCACGTAGGACAGGCGCAGCTGGGCGATGGTCTTGGCCAGGTTTTCCGGCTCGTTGGGGTCCAGCGGATCGGGGCGGCCGTGGCCGACGTCGCAGAAGGGGCAGCGGCGGGTGCACTTGTCGCCCATGATCATGAAGGTCGCCGTGCCCTTGCCGAAGCACTCGCCGATGTTGGGACAGGAGGCTTCCTCACAGACCGTCACCAGGTTGTTGGCGCGCAGGATGTCCTTGATCTCGTAGAAGCGGGTGGTCGGCGACCCGGCCTTGACGCGAATCCAGTCCGGCTTCTTCAGCTTTTCGGCGGCGACCACCTTGATCGGGATCCAGGCGGTCTTGCCGGCGCCCTTCTGCTTGTCCAGCGGATTGGCGCGCGCCGAGCCGGTGGCATTGGAGGAAGAATCTGCTGCGGGAGTGAGTTCGGTAGTCATGTCGGTCGTTCCGGCCCCGGGCGCACGCGGCGCGTGGGGCTCAAGCCATGCCCGCGAAGCGGGCGATCAGTTGGTCGGCAAGCAAGTCCTGGACAGCGTCCAGCCGGGCGTTGGCAGCCCCGAGGGTCTGCATGTCCACGGTGGCCAGGCCCTCGTAGCCGCAGGGGTTGATCCAGGAAAACGGTGCCAGGTCCATCGCCACATTGAGCGAGACACCATGGTAGGTGCAGCCGTTGCCCCGTATCTTCAAGCCCAGCGCGGCCACCTTGGCGCCCTGCCAGGGGCCGTCGGCGGCGTAAATGCCGGGCGCCCCCTCCTTGCGTACACCGGCCAGATTATACGCCGCCAGCGTGGCGATCACCGCCTCTTCGATGTTGTGCACGAATTCGCGCGCGAACAGGCGCGCCCCGCTGCGGTTGCGGCGCAGGTCCATCAGCAGGTAGATCACCACCTGGCCGGGGCCGTGGTAAGTGACCTCGCCGCCGCGGTCGGTCTGGACAATGGGGATGTCGTGCGGATTCAACACATGGGCGCGGTCAGCGCCCAAACCCAGCGTGTAGACAGGGGGATGCTCGACGATCCAGAGCTGGTCGGGGGTCTCGGGGGTGCGCGCATCGGTATAGGCGCGCATGGCGGCGAAGCTGGCCTCGTAAGGCTCGACGCCGCGCCGGACGATCTCGGGCCGGCGGGCGCCAGCCACGGGTGTGCTGGCGGTGGGCAGTGCAGTTTGCATGCCCGCCAGTGTAGCGAATTTCCTCTTTGCCCGTATCAGAACCAGCGGATCAGGCCGTGCGGCAGGAGCTTGGCAATACGTACCGTATCGTCGCTGCACCCCTTGGGAGGCAAGGGAGTGACCGTGAATTCGGCCGCACCGTTGACGGCTTCGAAGATGGCCTCGCCGCGCCCGTGAAAATCAAAGCAGCGGCCCGCCTTGAGCCAGATATCCTCGCGGCAGCCGGCAATGGTCAGCCACACCAGTCCGGAGTTCACACGGATGCGCACGCCGCCCTGCAGGCGACGGGTCTGTACCTGGCCTTCCTGCAACTGGCCCGGGAGGCTTGAATCTGTGAATGAAATTGTCATGGCGCTGGCTCCTTTGCTCGACTCTCTGATTCGCCAGGCAAGCCGCGTCCCTGCCGCGATGCCCGGGAGGGTGCGGCTGCAAGCGGGAAATGCCTGGAATGATGTGTGATGAGTCATCATTGTAGGAAAGCCCGCAAGCGCGGCAAAACGATATATATTGGTTCTCCTTGCTAATTGAATTCACAAGGAGCCGTCATGGCCGATTTGCGCAAGCTCCCCAACCTGGCCGCCCTGCGCGCCTTTGATGCGGCCGCCCGCCATGGCTGCTTCTCGCGTGCGGCCGAAGAAGTGCACGTCACGCCCGGCGCCATCAGCCACCAGGTGCGCGCGCTGGAGGAAGACCTGGGCCTGCAGCTGTTCCATCGCCATGGCAAGCGCATTTCCATCACCGAGACCGGCGAACGCTTCGCCGCCACCATCCGCAAGGCCCTGGGCGAGATCGCGCAAGCGGCCGACCACCTGCGCAGCCTGACGCGCCAGCAGCGGCTGGTGATCTCGGCCACCCCCTCCTTCGCTTCACGCTGGCTGGCACCGCGCCTGTGGAAGTTCATCGATGCCCATCCGGAAATCGAGGTGGTGCTGCAATCGGGCAGCCACCTGGCCGACCTGCGGCTGGACGGGGTGGACATCGGCATCCGCTTCGGGCGCGGGCAGTACAGCGGCGTGGTCACCGAAAAGTTGAGTGACGATTACTACTATCCGGTGGCCGCGCCCGGCTATCGCGGCAAGCAGAACAAGAAGCTCGTGCGCCCCGCCGACCTGGCGCACTGCACGCTGCTGCGCATGGACACGCGCGAATCCTGGCAGCCGTGGCTGACCCTGGCCGGGCTGGACCTGCCCGAGCCGCGCGGCACGCTGGTGGTGGAGGATTCTTCGCTGACGCTGCGCCATGCCGTGGAGGGCAAGGGGGTGGCGCTGTCACGCCATACGATTGCCTGGCAGGAGATCGCCAGCGGCACGCTGGTGCGGCTGTTCGACGTGGCGCAGCTGTGCGAGGAGGCACACTACCTGGTGCACCTGCCGGAGGGGCTGGAGAAGCCGGGGGTGGCGGCCTTCAGGAAATGGATCGTTGAAGAGATGCGGCAATTCCAGGCGCAGTCGGAATGGCCGGGCACGGTGCAGAAAACGTCAACTCGCAAGAAGTGATGCGGCCATGAAAAAACCGGCGCGCCTTGCGGGCTGCGCCGGTTTTCGCGTGGATGCAGTTGCGCTCAGAGCACGAACTTGACCATCTCGTGCGTGGAGAGCGCGCGGTAGATGTTGTCGAGCTGAGTGCGGCTGGTGGCGCGCACGGTCAGGGTGAGCGAGAGGTACTTGCCCTGGGTGGAAGGACGCATCTCGACCTTGCCCGCGTGAAACTCGGGATCATGCTCGATGACCATGGCGACGATGGTCTCGGCGAAGGCGTCATGGGTGATCCCGACCACCTTGATGGGGAAGTCGCTGGGATACTCGATCAGGGATTCTTCAGGGGAAATAGTGGGCATAGTCATGGCAAACCGCCTTGGCGTTGTCCGCCTGGCGCTCCGAATTCAATGCTCCCAGATGGGGATGAACCTGCGGGCTTCAAGCGGGGGGACTCGGGTGGGGAATGCCTGCATTCTACGCCATGCGGGCGCGGCGGCGTGCAGAAAGCGTCATCGGCCCGGAAGTCCGCGCAAGCAATCTGTTCCAACATCTCCAACTATCGCGATTGATGAGCATGCGCTGCCGCACAAGACTCTGTGTCTTCCCGACAAGATGCGGTGTCCCATGCAAGTCAACCTCAAAATGCTCCAAGGTCGCTTTGAGAGGGGGTATGCCCTCGACAAGCACTCGCTCTACAGTCTCCCGACCGGGTACAACGCGGCGGGCCACATCCAATGGCACACGCAGCGCACCGAAGTGGGAGAAGCCCTGTATCAGCTGAAATACCGGCAACAGCAGCGCTACGTCCTGCCGCTGGCGCTGGCCGTGCAATCCCACATCCTGCCCTTGCTGCCGACATTCGGCCTGATCGTGCCAATGGCTTCATCGCATGTCCGGCGCGTGCAGCCGGTCGCCGCCATCGCGCATGCGCTGGGACATCTGGTCGGCAAACCCGTGCTTGCGCTGTTGAGCAAGGCCAAGGGTGCAGCGCTTCTGAAAGACTTGCGCACGCGCGCCGAAAAGGACGCTGTGCTCACCGATACGCTGATCCTGAATCGCCTTATCCACGGAGAAGGCCGCTGGGACACGTTGCTGCTCGACGACTTGTACGATAGTGGTGCTTCGGTCGATGCTGCATGCGATGCGCTGCGCGCCTATGAGAAAATCGGGGACATTTTCGTGGCAACGCTGACGTGGAGGTAAGCCCATGACTACCGTTTTCATTGCTGGCTCTATCAGCATCCGACATCTGCATCCCAAGGTCCAGGAAAGGATCATGAACATCGTGCGCCAGGAGTTCGACGTGGTGGTTGGCGATGCTGACGGCGCCGACACGGCGATCCAGCACTTCCTTCATGCGATGGCTTACCGGCGCGTGACGGTCTTCTGCAGCGGGCAGGTACCACGCAAAAATATCGGCCAGTGGCCCGTGCACCACATCCATACCACGCTGCGCCCGGGTACGCGCGCCTTCTTCACGGCCAAAGATATCGCCATGGCCGACATCGCTGATTCCGGGCTGATGATCTGGGACGCCAAAAGTACTGGCACGCTCGGGAACGTGATCGAACTGCTGAATCGCCAGAAGTACTCCTGGGTCTTCATCGACCCGCCCAGCCAATTCCTGGCAGTCAAGTGCGCGGAGAGGATCGAGGCCCTGCTGTCGTGCATGAGCGCCTCCGCGCGTCTGCAAGCGCAGCACAAGCTCGGCCTCGAACGCCGGCTTCCTGCCCTGCATGTCACTGAAAAGCAATCCACGCTGTTCGCGCAGAATGTGAGCGACGTATTGCACGCCGCCCACTAGGGCCTGTTCACAGCCGCGCCTTGGCCGCCTGATACGCCGCATACACCTTGGCAAACACCGGCCCCGGCTGGCCGCTGCCGACCGGCTTGTCATCCAGCGTCACCACCGGCAGCACTTCCTTGCTGGCCGAGGAAATGATCAGTTCGTCAGCCGCCAGCACTTCCTCCCGCGTGATGCGGCGCGATGCCAGCGCGATACCCTGCTCGGCGCACAGCTCTTCCATCAGGCCATAGCGGATGCCTTCCAGGATCAGGTTGTCCTTGGGCGGTGCCGAGATCTTGCCATCCTTGACCACCCACACGTTGGAGGACGACGCCTCCGACAGATAACCATCGCGGAACTGGATCGCCTCCGTCACCTGATGCTCGGCGGCGAACTGCGCGGCCAGCACGTTGCCCAGCAGCGAGGTGGACTTGATCTGGCAGTTCAGCCAGCGACGATCTTCCAGGGTCACGCAGGCCACGCCCTTCTCGATAGCCGCAGCCGGAGGCAGGGCCATCGGATTGGTCATGATCAGCACCGTCGGCACCACGTCCTTGGGGAAGGCATGCGCACGCTTGGCCACGCCCCGGGTGACCTGGATGTAGATCATCTGGTCCTCCAGGCCGTTGGCCTCGACCACCTGGTGGATGAGGCCGTTCCAGCCGGCTTCGTCATGCGGATTCGGAATACCGATGCTGGCCAGGCTGCGGAACAGGCGCGCCAGGTGTTGCTGGCCACGGAAAGCCTTGCGGCGATACATGGGGATGACTTCGTAGATGCCGTCACCAAAGATGAAGCCGCGATCGAGCACCGGTACGCGGGCTTCGGAGAGGGGCGTGAGTTCGCCGTTGAGATAGACGATGGGATCGTTCATGATGGGCTTTCCGGTAGTCGTGAGTGAGGGTCGATGAAGCATGCAGGCGGCAACGGTGCCGCGATGAATTCATTCTGTCACGCAGGCTCCGGACTGCCCATGCAAAAACGGTATAAGGTCTCCCTGCCCTTATCCGGCTATCGGCAGTGCCTGGACCCGATGTCCGCTGCCCTCGCCGTCGGCCGGCGGCACGAATTTCCAGCGCACGTCATGGAAACGTGCCAGCGTCTCGCGGTGCGCGATGCTGATCACGGTCACGCCGGGCAACTCGCGTGGCAGGGCGGCATAGAGGGCTTCCTCGGTCTCGCCATCCATGGCGCTGCTGGCCTCGTCCAGGAAGACCAGACGCGGACGATTCAGGAACACCCGCACGAAGGCCAGCCGCTGCTGCTCGCCCGGTGACAGCGCCTGACTCCAGTTGGCCGCCACATCGAGTCGCGAGGCCAGATGCGCCAGACGGCACAAACCCAGGTAGCGCGTGATGAGCGCATCCTCGAAACTGCCCTCGGCGGCCGGATACGAGAGGGCTGCGCGCAGCGTACCGATGGGCAGGTAACTGCGCTGGGGCAGGAACATGGCCGGTGCATCCTGTGGCAGTGCGATGCGGCCCTCTCCATAGGGCCAGATATCGGCCAGGGCGCGGATCAGCGTGGACTTGCCGCATCCTGAAGGACCGCTGATGAGCACGTGTTCGCCCGACTCCACCCGCGCATCGAGGCTACGCAGCATCAGGCTGCCATCGGGGAAGGACAGCTGCACGCCATCCAGCGTGACCGCACTGCCGCCATGCCGGGTGACGGCCAGTGTGCGCGGCATGCCGGCGGCGCGTTCGATATCGGCATGGAAGCCCGCCAGCCGGTTGATGCTGGCCTTCCATCCGGCCAGCGTAGTAAAGGCATTGATGAACCAGGACAGCGCATCCTGCACCTGGCCGAAGGCATCGCTGATCTGCATGAGCACCCCCAGCGAAATGGCCCCGGAGAAGTAGCGCGGTGCCGACACCAGCATGGGAAAGATCACCGCAAACTGCCCGTAGAAATTGACGGCCACGTTGAGTTTCTTGGTCAGGCGCATGATGTTCCACCAGTTTGCGCGGATGTCGTCCAGCCGCGCCGTGAGCTGCATGCGCTCCTGCGGCTCGCCGCGATACAAGGCGACGGCCTCCGCATGTTCACGCACACGGATCAGGCCAAAACGGAAATTGGCCTCGAAGCGTTCCTGATTGAAACTCAGGCCCACCAGCGGGCGACCGATCCACCACACCACCCCCGAGCCGATGGCCGCATAGGCGATCACGAACCAGACCATGTAACCGGGAATGACCCACGATTGCCCCAGGGCCGAGAAGGAGAGCGGCCCGCTTACCGACCACAGGATATGGATGAAGGAGAACAGGGTGACGCTGCTGGAGATGAAGCCCAGCACCAGTGACAGCGTGTCGCTGGTGAGCGCATGCAGGTCCTCGGCGATGCGCTGGTCGGGGTTGTCCGAGAGGCGGCCCTCCTGGCCCTGCTCGATGCGATAGTAGGCGCGATGTGCCAGCCAGCGATCGAGATAACGCGTACTCATCCAGTAGCGCCAGCGGATCTGCAGCGCCTGCTTGAGGTAGACGCTGTAGATGGCGATGGCCACGAAGATGAAGGCCAGTCCCGAGAACTGCCACAACAGCGACTTGAAGTGCGGGTAATCGCGCGACTGCAGCACGTTGTACATGTCGCGGTTCCAGGAATTGAGCCGCACGTTGATGTAGACCATGCCCAGGTTCAGGGCCAGGATGGACAGCAGCAGCGCCCATGCCTTCCATTTTTCTTCCGAGACCCAGTAGGGCTTGATGAGGCCCCAGATCTCGGCACGGGTGGCGCGATTGGCGTGGCTACCCTGGCGGGCAGGTGTTTGTTCGATCATGGCGAATCCTGTGGATGTTGTCCTCTTTGCTGCCCAGCTTGCCGCAAAAGACTTAAACCAGGCTTAAAGAAGGATAAATGCTCCTGCCGCCGGCATTCACGGAAACTGAATGCTCGCAACCATGCCTGAGAATCCTGTGTACCGCGCTGGTCATCGCGCCTGTCCTGCCGGCTTGCCTGTCTGACACGGGCCTGACGCTGGTCTGACACGGGGCGGGCGGCGCATGACAGACCGATGCAACATCCCCCACCATTCCGATTTTCCGACAAGTGTTTTTCCCCGGCTCCGCTACACGCAGGCGGGCCGCATATGAGATGATGCGGCTTCCATCTTCTCGCGGCCTGCCCCGGGATCACGATAGCGGCCCCGCTGCCGCAGCGATCCGCACGCCGCACATGAATGGCGTATCGCCACCTGCCGCTTTCTCTTGGGGTACGCCACAGTAACAACGCCCGACCACGCCTGTCCGGCCGACTGCCTTGCTGGCTGCCGGCCTGCGGCACCCGTCGTCGGCCCTGGTCCGATTTTTGGAGTCCCCTGATGTTCAGCTGGTTTGAAAAACTGGTCCACCCCTACCCCGAGTCGCAACCCTTGCCGCCGCCGCGCGGCTTCATGCGTTTCATCTGGTTCTGTACCAGGGGCGTACGTCCCTACATTGCGGCCATGACCCTGACGACGGCCATCATCGGCGTCTTCGAGGCGCTGCTCTTCGCCGCGCTCGGCCGCATCGTCGATTGGCTCTCCAAGATACAACCCGCGCAATTGTGGCCGCAGGAAGGTCATACCCTGGCCTGGCTGGCGCTCATCCTGGCGGCCAGCCCGCTCTTGATCGCGCTGCAGACCATGTACAAGCACCAGACCCTGGCCGGCAATTTCCCCATGCTGCTGCGCTGGAATTTCCATCGCCTCATGTTGAGCCAGAGCATGAGCTTCTACCAGAACGAGTTCGCCGGACGGGTGGCCACCAAGGTCATGCAAAGCGCGCTGGCGGTGCGCGACTTCTGCATGATCGTGGGCGATATCCTGGTCTTCATCACGATCTACTTTGCCACCCTCATCGGCGTGGTCGGCAGCTTCGATATCTGGATGCTGGCCCCCTTCTTCGTCTGGCTGGCCGCCTTCGCGGTGGCCATGCGCTACTTCGTGCCGCGCCTGTCCGCGGTGGCACGCAACCAGGCCGATGCGCGCTCGCTGATGACCGGACGCATCACCGATGCCTACACCAACATCGCCACCGTCAAACTGTTTTCGCACGCAGGGCGCGAGGCCGAGTACGCCCGCAGCGCCATGCGCGAATTCCTCGCCACGGTCCATCGCCAGATGCGTCTGGTGTCGGGCTTCGAGGTGGTCAATCACCTGCTGAACATGGTGCTCATCATCGGTGCCACCGGGGTGTCGCTGTACCTGTGGACCCAGGGCAAGGTGGGGGTGGGCGCAGTTGCTGCCAGCACCGCCATGGCGCTGCGCCTGAACGGTATCGCGCACTGGGTGATGTGGGAAATGTCTTCCCTGTTCGAACACGTGGGCACGGTGCAGGATGGCATCAATACGCTGGCCCGTGCGCATGAGGTCAAGGATGCACCCGATGCGACGCCGATCAAGGTCAGTCGGGGCGAGCTGCGCTTCGAGGGGGTGAGCTTCAGCTACGGCGGCGCGGCGCCGCGCCCGGTGGTGGACCAGCTGGACCTGGTGATCCGCCCCGGTGAAAAGATCGGACTGGTGGGCCGCTCCGGCGCCGGCAAGTCGACCATCGTCAACCTGCTGCTGCGCTTCTACGATATCGAGGGTGGCCGCATCACCATCGATGGCCAGGACATCGCCCATGTCACGCAAGACAGCCTGCGCGCGCAGATCGGCATGGTCACGCAGGATACTTCCCTGCTGCATCGGTCGGTGCGCGAGAACATCACCTATGGCCGTCCCGATGCGAGCGACGCCGAGATGATCCACGCCGCCGAACGCGCCGAGGCGCATGACTTCATCGGCACGCTGGCCGATGCCAAGGGCCGCCGCGCTTATGACGCGCATGTGGGCGAGCGCGGCGTGAAGCTCTCCGGCGGCCAGCGCCAGCGCATCGCGATTGCCCGCGTGATGTTGAAGGATGCGCCCATCCTGCTGCTGGATGAAGCCACCAGCGCGCTCGATTCGGAAGTGGAAGCGGCCATCCAGACCTCGCTCTACAAGCTCATGGAAGGCAAGACGGTGGTAGCCATTGCGCACCGCCTGTCGACCATCGCCGCGATGGATCGACTCATCGTGCTGGACCAGGGTCGCATCGTCGAGCAAGGGACACACGCCGAACTGCTGGCCGCCAATGGCCTGTACGCGCGGCTATGGTCGCACCAGAGTGGCGGCTTCCTGGGAGAAGAGGAAGAGGATGCGGTGATGACGGCGTGACGCCTGATCTTGGTAAATGATTTATATCATTTACGATGAATGCAAGAAGATTGCTGCAAAAAAATGGGCGCACTCGACGGTGCGCCCATTTTTCTTGCCCGCCCGGTTTTATCTTTATTGCAGAGTGAACGAAGCCGTCTTCACCTCCTTGGAATCCAGCCCGATCTGCACCTGGAATTCACCCGGCTCGGCCACGTATTCCAGCTTGGCGTTGTAGAAGGACAGTGCCTTGCGGTCGATACTGAACTGCACCTCTTGCTCTTCACCCGGCTGCAACATCAGCTTGCGGAAATCCTTCAGTTCCTTGACCGGACGCACCACCGAGGCCGCCACATCGCGGATGTACAGCTGCACCACGGTGGCGCCTGCGCGGCGGCCCACGTTCTTGACCGTCACGCTGGCCTGCACCTGGCCGTCAGCGCTCATGGCGGCCTGCGACAGATGCACGTCCGAGAGCTTGAACTCGGTATAGCTCAAGCCGTATCCGAACGGATACAACGGGCCATTGGGCTCATCGAAGTACTGCGAGGTGTAATTGCCCGGCTTGCCTTCGGTGTAGGGACGGCCCACGCGCGGATGATTGTAGTAGCTCGGGATCTGGCCCACCGAACGCGGGAAGGTGATGGGCAGCTTGCCCGAAGGATTGACGTCGCCGAAGAGGATATCGGCAATCGCATTGCCGCCCTCGGTTCCGGTGTACCAGGTCTCCAGGATGGCCGAGGCGTTCTCGCGCGCCCAATTGAGATCCAGTGGACGGCCATTCATCAGCACCAGCACCAGCGGCTTGCCGGTGGCTTTGAGGGCCGTGAGCAGATCCTGCTGGCTCTGCGGCAGCGACAGCGAGGTACGGCTGGAGGATTCATGCGACATGCCGCGCGACTCGCCCACGGCGGCCACGATGACATCGGCATCGCGTGCGGCCTTGAGGGCCTCATCGATCATGGCCTTGGGGCTGCGCTTGTCCTGGATCACTTCCGGATCATCCCAGTTCAGGAAGTTGAGGTAGTCGACGATGTGCTTGTCTTCGGTGATGTTGGCCCCGCGTGCGTAAAGCAGCTTGCCCTGCCCGCCCAGCGCATTCTGCAGCCCCTGGCGCAGGGTGATGGTCTGCCTGGCCTGGCCGGCTGCAGACCAGCTGCCCAGCATGTCGATGTGCGAATCGGCCAGCGGACCGACCAGGGCGATGCGCGCGGTCTTCTTCAGCGGCAGCGCGGCATGGCGGTTCTCCAGCAGCACCATGGACTGCTGCGCGACTTCGCGCGCATCGCGACGATGCAGGCGGCGCTCGGCATGGACGTCCGGCGGATCATCGGCGGCGCGGCCGATGCGGATATACGGGTCCTTGAACAGGCCCAGATCGTACTTGGCACCGAGGATGTCGCGCACGGCATTGTCCAGCTCCTGCTGCGCTACCTTGCCCGAGCGCACCAGCGCCGGCAGTTGCTTGATGTAGACCTGGTCGGCCATGCTCATGTCGGTACCGGCCTTCATCGCCAGGCGTGCCGCTTGGGCATCGTCCTGTGCCACACCGTGGTTGACCAGTTCGGTGATGGCTCCGTGGTCCGACACCGTCAACCCCTTGAATCCCCAATCCCGGCGCAACAGGTCCTGCAGCAGCCAGGTATTGGAGGTGGCCGGTGTCCCGTTGATGGAGTTGAGCGCCACCATCACCGCGCCCGCGCCGGCATCGATGGCGGCACGGTAAGGCGGCAGATAGTCGTTGTACATGCGCTGCGGGTCCATGTTGACGACGTTGTAGTCGCGTCCGCCCTCGACTGCACCGTACAGCGCAAAATGCTTCACACTGGCCATGAGGCGATTGGCGGCGATGGGCTTGGTATCGCCTTGCAGGGCGCGCACCGAGACCTCGGCAATGCGCGAGACCAGGTAAGGATCTTCACCAAAGCCCTCAGACGTGCGCCCCCAGCGCGGATCGCGGCTGATGTCGACCATCGGGGCGAAGGTCATGTCGATGCTGTCGGCCGCGGCTTCTTCGGCGGAGATGCGCATGGCGCGGCCGACCAGGTCCATGTCCCAGCTGGAGGCCAGGCCCAGGCCGATGGGGAAGGTGGTGCGATGGCCGTGGATGACGTCATAGGCGAAGAACATCGGGATCTTCAGCCGTGAACGCATGGCGCCCTCCTGCAGCGGACGATTCTCGGGCCGGGTGATGGAGTTGAAGGTGCCGCCGACACGGCCGGCGGCCAGTTCCTCGATCAGCTTCTTGGCGGGCATGTCCGGACCGATGCTGATGAGGCGCAGCTGGCCGATCTTTTCTTCCAGCGTCATCTGACGCAGCAGGTCATTGATGAAGGCGGTCTTGTCGCCGAGCAAGGCCGGATTGGCTTGCGCATGCGCGGCCGTGCCGGTGAGCGCGGCGCTGCAGGCCAGCGCGCACAAGGTCATGACCAGGGCCAGGCGGGGACGACGCGGGGACGCGGCGCGCCGCTCGGTAAGCTTGTGGGACACGGGTTTCCTCTCTCTTTTTTAAACTTTGGCGGCGCTCTGCCCTCTACTGTGTGACCTGCACAAGCGGGACAGCGGCCGGGCGGCGGGAGCATTTATTGCTTGCGTTCTTTGATGCGTCGCCAGCCAGACGGTTCGCTATATTATTCTGTTTTGATGCCTGCCGGACGCGCAGGCACACAGCGGCGTAGCAGGCCAACATGCCCGCGCGCCGCTTCTTTGTGGAGAAATACATTGATCAGACATGGATTGAAATGGCCCCTGCTGCAGGGGCTGGTGTTGTCGGCAAGCCTGCTGGCTGCCTCGGTGCAGGCACAGAGCGCGCAAGGCTTCGACCTCAACCAGGCCGTGGCCCGCGCCCAGGCACTGGCCGCCAAACCCTATCAGAAGCCGGTGAGCAATCTCTCGCCGACGTTTGCGGCGATGCAGTTCGCCGATTACATGAAGATCCAGCCCAAGAGCGACAAGTTCGAATGGCGCAACCAGCCTACCCCCTTCAAGCTGGCCTTCTATCATCAGGGCATGCAGTTCAACTCGCCGGTGGCGATCCACGAAATCGTCGATGGACGCGTACAGGATGTGGGCTACAGCACCGACCGCTTCAACTTCGGTGACCTCAATCTGGCCAAGAGCAGCACCGCCCATCTGGGTTATGCCGGCTTCCGGGTGGTCTATCCGCTCAACCGCGATGACAAGGAAGACGAGGTCATGAGCGTGCTGGGCGCCAGCTATTTCCGCGTCATCGGCAAGGGTCAGGTCTATGGCCTCTCGGCACGCGGACTGGCGATCGATACGGCCATGTTGAGCGGTGAGGAATTCCCCCGCTTCACCGAATTCTGGATCCAGCGTCCGGCCCCCGGCGACAAGCAGCTGACCTTCTATGCACTGCTGGATTCACCGCGCGCTACCGGCGCCTACAAGTTCACGCTCACGCCGGGCAAGGATGCCCTGCTCGATGTGCAGGCACGCGTGTTCCTGCGCGCCGACGTGGGCCGCCTGGGCATTGCACCGCTGACCAGCATGTTCCTCTTCGGTCCCAACCAGCAATCTTCGCGCCGCAACTTCCGTCCGGCCATCCATGATTCCAATGGCCTGGCGATCCATACCGGCAATGGTGAATGGCTGTGGCGACCGCTGAACGATCCGCAGAACGTGGAAGTGAGTTCCTTCGAGGTCAGCCATCCGCGCGGCTTCGGGCTGTTGCAGCGGGGCCGCGATTTCGCCTCCTATGAAGACCTCAAGGATCGCTACGACCTGCGTCCCTCGGCCTGGATCGAGCCCAAGGGTGACTGGGGCCGTGGTGCCGTGCAACTGGTGGAGATCCCCACCGCCGACGAGACCAACGACAACATCGTGGCCTACTGGCTGCCTGCGCAACTGCCGCCGCGCGGCACGCCGCTGGCCTATGACTACCGCATCCACTGGACCATGGATGAACCGGCCATCCTCAACAATGAAGTGGGCTGGGTCAAGCAGACCTTCCATACCGATGGCGAACTCACGCAGGCCAACCTGATCCGCGCCTTCGATGGCACCACGGCCCTGCTGGTGGATTTCACCGGTGGTCCGCTGGGCTCGCTGCCCGCCGGGACGACGGTTCAGCCGCAGGTGAACGTTTCCAACAATGGCGAGCTGATCGATGCCCAGCTGCAGCCCAATCCGGCCATCAATGGCTGGCGGCTGACGCTGCGGGTGAAGATTCGTAACGTTGCGCAGGCCGTGGAATTGCGTGCGGCACTCACCGCCAATGGCAAGCCCTTGACCGAGACCTGGAGTTATCAGCTGCCGCCGCGTTCGGATGTACAGCGGACTTTCTGATATTTCGGAAATTATTTATATCAATAAAAATGGGCTGCTCCGAATCGGGCAGCCCATTTTGTTTGGTGCATCCTGCCGGCGCGATCAGCTCTCCACCGACTCCCCGCGCAGACGCACGATCACGCCATCGAGGGCATCGAGGTCGTTGAAGTTGATGATGAGCTGGCCCTTGTTGCGGGCACCGGTCTTGATGCTGACCTGGGTGGCCAGCAGGTCCGAGAGTTCTTCTTCCAGGCGTGCGATATCGCGTGACTTGTCCTTGGCTTCGCGCGGCTTGGCGGCCTGCTCTGCGCTGGCGCGGGTGACCAGTTTCTCGGCATCGCGTACCGACATGCGCTTGGCCACGATCTGGTTGGCCAGCTGGATCTGCGTTGCCGAATCGACGGCCAGCAGCGCACGGGCGTGGCCCATGTCGATGTCACCGGCCATGAGCATGGTCTGCACCGGCTTGGCCAGGTTCAACAGGCGCAGCAGATTGGAAACCGCACTGCGCGAGCGCCCCACGGCCAACGCGGCCTGCTCGTGCGTGAAGGCGAAATCGGTAATGAGGCGATGGATGCCCTGGGCTTCTTCCAGGGGATTCAAATCCTCGCGCTGCATGTTTTCGATCAGGGCCATGGCGGCCGTGGTCTGGTCATCCACGTTCTTGACCAGCACCGGCACCTCGGTCAGCCCGGCGATCTTGGCCGCGCGGAAGCGGCGTTCACCGGCGATGATCTCGTAGGTATCGCGACCGTTCTTCTGGCCGATGGCGCGGATCAGAATGGGTTGCAGCAGGCCCTGTTCCTTGATCGAGGCAGCCAGCTCGTTGAGCGCGCCTTCATCCATGCGGGTACGTGGCTGGTACTTGCCGGCCTGCAGTTCGGTGACCGCCATCACGGTGGGCAAGCCCTGCGCGGCCTGCGCCTGGACTTCTTCGGTGATGTCGGAGGATCCGCCCAGGAGCGCGTCCAGTCCGCGTCCCAGACCCTTGGATTTTTTCGGTAAAGTTGCCATGCGATTGCCTGATGAAAAACGATGCGTAATGACGGGGCCGGTTATAGCGTCTTGATGCGCTCGACCATTTCCGCGCCGAATGCGATATAAGCCTGCGCGCCCTTGGACAGCGGATCGAAGGTCACGCCCGGCAGACCATACGAGGGCGCTTCGGCCAGCCGCACGTTGCGCGGGATGACGGTCTTGAAGACCTTGTCGCCGAAGTGCTGTTCCAGCTGGTCCGAGACCTGCTGCGACAGTGTCATGCGCGGATCGAACATCACGCGCAAGAGACCAATGACCTTCAACTCCGGGTTCAGCTTGGCGTGCACCTTCTTGATAGTGTTGACCAGGTCCGACAGCCCCTCCAATGCGTAGTATTCACACTGCATCGGAATGATGACGCCATGCGCCGAGCACAGCCCGTTCAAGGTCAGCATGGACAGTGCGGGCGGGCAATCGATGAGGATGAAGTCATAGTCCTCGGCAACCTGGGCGAAGGCCATCTTCAGGCGCGCCTCGCGCTGCTCCAGCTCGACCATTTCCACTTCGGCGCCGGCCAGTTCGCGATTGGCGGGCAACACGTCGAAGCCCCCGGCTTCGGAACGCTTGCGCACGGCACGAATGTCGGACATGCCCAGCAGCACTTCATAGATCGAGCCTTCCAGGGTCGCCTTGTTCACGCCCGAACCCATGGTGGCATTGCCCTGCGGGTCGAGGTCGGCCAGCAGCACGCGCTGATTCAGTTGCGCCAGCCCGGCAGCGAGATTGACCGCAGTAGTGGTCTTGCCTACGCCACCTTTCTGGTTGGCGACACAAAATATTTTTGCCATATCGTTGTTATGTGAGCGTTATTGCGTGGTCAACTTGATGCCGAAACCGATCAGGAAAATACCTGCCGCGCGAGAAGCCAGCTTGGCGATGGTGCGATTGCGGGCCATGCGGCGCGCGGCGGCATTGCCGACGATGACCAGGAAGCTGCCATACAGGAAGGTGCAACTGCTGATGACTGCGCCCATCGTGAAGAAGGTCAGCGCGCCTTGCTGCGTGGCCGGATCCAGGAACAGCGGGAAGAAGGCCATGTAGAACACGATGGCTTTCGGGTTGAACAAGGTGACCAAAAAGCCGCGCCGGAAGTCTGCGGCATTGGAAAAGGGTACGACTGTACCACCGCCCTCGCCTCTTGCAAACAGGAGACGTCCGCCCAGGTAGGCCAGATAGGCCGCGCCCAGGTATTGCAGGCCGTGGAACAGCAAGGGATTGGCATGCAGCAAGGCGGCTACGCCAGCCGCGGCCAGGAACATCAGCACGATGTCGCCCAGCATGATGCCCGCCTGCGCCATGAAGCCGCCGCGCAAGCCGCCCTTGGCCGCGCAGGTGAGCATACAGAAGGTACCGGGACCGGGCAGCAGCAGGAACACCATGGTGGCGGCGATCAGTTGCCAGATATCGGTGATGCCGAGGGAATGAAAGATCGCCTGCATGGTGGGTCTCCTTGAATGTGCGCGGCCCGGGTTGCTGCCCGGGCCGCTGGCCTGATCTCAGGTGCCGTATTACGGTTTGCTCTTGACCACCCGCGCGGTATCGAAACCTTGCTTGGTGGCGTTGTTGAGGGCGTTCTCGTATTGCTCGTCGCTGATGGTGGGCGTGCGCGAGAGAATCCACAGGTATTCGCGCGAGGGGCTGCCCACGGTGGCCAGGGTGTATTGATCGTCCAGGTCCATGATCCAGTAGTCGCCCCACACCATCGGGATCCAGGACAGCCAGGCCGGCGCAAAGCGCACTTCCAGCTTGCTGTTGTTGCTGCCCGGGACCACCCGCGCCACGCCCTTGGCTTCATCGATGCCGTCGGCCGTCTTGCAGCGGTTGACGACATCGATCATGCCATCATTGCGCGCGGAATACTCTGCGCTGGTGCCGGAAATGCACTTTTTCTGGAAGCTGTTGGGAATCTTGGCGATTTCGTACCACTTGCCGGCGTAACGCTTGAGGTCCACCGAAGCTACCGTCTTGACCTCCTGGGCATGGACGCAAGCCATGCCCAGCGCGCCATAGGCTGCCATCGAGACCATGGTGGCCACCAGGGCCCGTTTCAGTTTGTTCATCAGGTCGTTCTTTCCATGAAGATGAGATGCCGTTCAGCATCCAGGCCCGGTACCTGCAGGGGCTGCACCTGGCGCACTGTCCACCCCGCCGGCAATCGGTCGATTTCCTCTTGCGGCAGCACACCCTTGAGGGCGATGTACTGACCACCTTGTTGCAGGAGATGATTCGACCACGTCACGAAGTCCTTGAGTTCCGCAAACGCGCGCGACGTGATGACATCGTATTGTTGCTCGACAGGCAACTGCTCCACACGGGCATGCAGCACCGTGACATTGCTCAAATGCAATTGCGCCTTGACCTGGTTGAGGAAGGCGGTTTTCTTGGAGACCGTATCGACCAGGGTAATCTGCATCTGCGGCTGCGCCTCGGCCGCCCAGATGGCCAGCACGATGCCCGGCAGGCCGCCGCCCGCGCCCACGTCCAGCACGCGTCGGGCGCCGGCAAAGGCCGACATCGCCGACAGGGAATCCAGCAGATGATGCGTGACCATCTGCGCCGGGTCGCGCAAGGCAGTCAGGTTGTAGACCTTGTTCCACTTGGCCAGCAGGGCCTGGTATGCCATGAGCTTGTCGATCTGGGCATCGGAAAGCGTCAGGCCCATGGCCTGGGCGCCTTCCTTCAGGGTATGGGTCAAAAGGTTCAGGTCTGCAGTGTTGCTCATGCGTGATGCCTTGGGTTGGATCTGGTTCGAGGGCGATGCCTGGTATTTTTCTTCACGCTGCCTGGTTGTCGGCGCCGCTCGGCTGTTTCAGGCCACCCTTCTTCAGGTGCACCAGCAGCAGCGACAGCGCCGCAGGCGTCACGCCGGAAATGCGCGAAGCCTGGCCCAGGGTTTCCGGACGATGCTTGTTGAGCTTCTGGCGCACTTCGATGGACAGTGCCTTCACATCCATGTAATCGAGGTCAGCCGGCAGCTTCAGGTTTTCATTGTGATCCTGGCGGCTGATCTCGTTGGCCTGGCGGGCAATGTAACCGGCGTACTTGACCTGGATCTCGACTTGTTCGCGCACCGGACCCTCTTCGATGCCGGGACCGGCCAGGGCTTGACCCTCGGTGCCGGTCAGGCCCATCAGACTATCGTAGGTCACGTTGGGACGGCGCAGCAGGTCCAGCAGGTTGTATTCGCGCTCGATGGCCTTGCCCAGCACACGCTCGGCTTCGACGGCCGCCAGGATGCGCGGGTTGACCCAGGTCGACTTGAGGCGTTCCATTTCACGTGAAACAGCTTCGCGCTTCTTGTCGAAGGCTTCCCATTGCGCATCGCCGACGCAGCCGAGTTCGCGGCCGATTTCGGTCAGGCGC
Organism: Herbaspirillum sp. FG34; assembly: GCF_057809315.1. Classification (NCBI taxonomy): domain Bacteria; kingdom Pseudomonadati; phylum Pseudomonadota; class Betaproteobacteria; order Burkholderiales; family Oxalobacteraceae; genus Herbaspirillum; species Herbaspirillum sp. FG34. Next base: position 50,892 of record NZ_JBMDJS010000014.1, read on the forward strand.
AGGTCGGCATTGTCTTCGCGCAGAGAGAGGCGATACTCGGCACGGCTGGTGAACATGCGATACGGTTCCTGCACGCCCTGGGTCACCAGATCGTCGACCAGCACACCGAGGTAGGCTTCATCACGACGCGGGGTCCAGGCTTCACGGCCCTGGGTCTGCAGCGCGGCGTTGATGCCGGCCAGCATGCCCTGGGCGGCGGCTTCTTCATATCCGGTGGTGCCGTTGATCTGGCCGGCGAAGAACAGACCCTGCACCTGGCGGGTTTCCAGCGAGGACTTCAGGCCGCGCGGGTCGTAGTAGTCATATTCGATGGCATAGCCCGGACGCAGGATGTGGGCGTTTTCCATGCCCTTCATCGAGCGCACCAGTTCCAGTTGCACATCGAAAGGCAGGCTGGTGGAAATGCCGTTGGGATAGAACTCGTGGGTGGTCAGGCCCTCGGGTTCCAGGTAGATCTGGTGCGAATCCTTGCCGGCGAAACGATGAATCTTGTCCTCGATGGAAGGGCAGTAACGCGGGCCCACGCCTTCGATGACGCCGGTGTACATGGGGCTGCGATCCAGTCCGCCGCGGATGATGTCGTGGGTGCGGCTGTTGGTATGGGTGATCCAGCACGGCATCTGACGCGGGTGCATGGCGGCATGACCCATGACGGAGAACACCGGTACCGGGTCCAGGTCGCCGGGCTGTTCTTCCAGGATCGCCAGGTTGATGGTGCGGCCATCGATGCGCGGCGGCGTACCCGTCTTCAGCCGGCCTTGCGGCAGCTTCAATTCCTTCAGGCGCGCCGACAGCGACACCGCAGGCGGATCGCCGGCACGGCCACCGGAATAATTGTTCAGGCCCACGTGAATCTTCCCATCCAGGAAAGTCCCGGCGGTCAACACCACGGCCCTGCCCGCGAAACGGATACCGGCCTGGGTGATGGCACCGACGACGCGGTCGCCTTCCAGCATCAGATCATCCACGGCCTGCTGGAACAGCCACAGGTTGGGCTGGTTCTCCAGGCGAGAACGGATCGCTGCCTTGTACAGGATACGGTCGGCCTGGGCGCGGGTCGCGCGCACGGCCGGGCCCTTGGAGGAATTGAGGATGCGGAACTGGATCCCCGCCTCGTCGGTGGCGATGGCCATCGCCCCACCCATGGCATCGACTTCCTTGACCAGGTGGCCCTTGCCGATCCCGCCGATGGAGGGATTGCAGGACATCTGGCCCAGGGTTTCGATGTTGTGCGTCAGGAGCAGGGTTTTCTGGCCCATGCGTGCTGCGGCCAGTGCAGCTTCGGTGCCGGCGTGACCGCCGCCAACGACGATGACGTCAAATTGTGTGGGGAATAGCATGATGCGGGCCTCGCGTAGAGGTGAGAACAGAGGCGAGATTATAAGACCTTTTATCTGACGGGGTCGGGGGTGAGGTCCTTGGCTGTTGGTTTACCGCACTTCCCTGCCCCGCTGGACACTATCGCCGGGTCAGATTGATAGCAGGAGCTGATCAATGAAACATCCACGTGGACTGTTTCACGTGAAACAGTGAGGCTGGATTTTGCCCACGAGGGCGTTATATTAATAAAAAAACGGAGCAGCGCGCTCCGTCTTTCTGGTCGGGGCCCGGTTGTTTCACGTGAAACAACCGGTGAAGTTTTCTCCCTTATTTAAGGAAGGCGTCATAGCCCGACTTGAGGATCAATGCACCCACCACCACGAGAAACAACTTGCGGACAAAGACGCTGCCATGTTTCATCGCCAGGCGGGTCCCCACCAGCGAGCCCCCAATATTGAATACCGCCATCAACAAACCCAATTGCCAGATCACATGCCCGCTATAGCCGAACCAGCACAAGGCCGCCAGATTGGTGGCAATGTTGACGAACTTGGAGACGGCTGACGCCGAGAGAAAGTCGTAGCTGAATACGCGGACAAAGAGAAAGACCAGGAAGCTCCCTGTCCCCGGACCGAACACCCCATCGTAGAAACCCACCGCCGCACCGATCAAGGCCGCGAACACCATTTCACGACTCCCCGTCAGGGTCGGCGCGTGGGTCGTCCCGAAATCCTTCTTCTTCAGCGTGTACAGGGCGACCGCCATCAAGATGAAGGGCAATGCCTTGCGAATGAGATCGGTCGGAATATGGGTAACGACATAAGCACCGAAAAAGGAAAAGGCAAAGGCTGCCATCGCAGCCGGTGTCACGGTACTCCAGCGCACGGCCACCTTGCGCGCAAAGTTGATCGCGGCGGCACTGGTGCCCATCACGCCGGCGACCTTGTTCGTCCCCAGCAAGGTCGCCGGGGGGGTATTGGGAAAGACCGAGAACAAGGTCGGCACCAACACCAGTCCACCTCCGCCCACCACGGCATCGATCAAGCCGGCCACGAAAGCTGCGCAGCACAACACCACATCATCGACCATCACTTGCCCTCCGCTGACGAAGTGAAGAAACAATCGGAAAAATCGGCAAGGGATGAAACAGGGCTGAACATGGGATGAGGGGGAATGGATGGACGGTGAAATGAAGAATGGAGCAGGCCGGCCACATTCTACCGCCCTGCCCCGGCTGGCATCAGCCACAGAGATGACGCTTCGCGCACTGTTGCGAAACACCTGGCTGCTGTTCTGGTTCGCCGAAAATGAAGATAAAAAATTACCGCCGGGAAATCACCCCAAGGTGACTTGCCGGCGGCAGATGAAGCGTTGAAGTTCAGCGCAAAAACTAGTGCGATCCCTTGGCCTGCCCCTTGCCCATGAATGCCAGGATCTCGCCCACGATGCCCTTGCGGAAAGCCAGCACGCAAACGATGAAGATGAAGCCGGTCACAATCGTCACCGAATCTCCCAGGGTATTGAACCAGTCGATGTGGGTGACGCTGGCCAGCCAGTTGCCGATATCCCCCAGCTTGTTCTCCAACATGATGATGATGACCGCACCGACGATGGGACCGAGGATGGTGCCCAGCCCCCCCACCAGGGTCATCAGCACCACCAGGCCGGACATGCTCCAGTGCACGTCGGTCAGGGTCTCGAAGCCCAGCACCAGGGTCTTGGTGGCCCCCGCCAGCCCGGACAGGCCAGCCGAGAGCACGAAGGCCAGCAGCTTGTAGCGGGCCACGTCATAGCCCAGCGAGACGGCACGCGGCTCGTTCTCCTTGATCGCCTTCAAGACCTGACCGAAGGGCGAATGGATGGTCCGCACGATCAGCGCAAAGCCCGCCACGGCGATGACCAGCACGACGTAGTACAGGGTCATGTCGTTTTCCAGGTTCAGGAAGCCCAGCAGCTTGCCGCGCGGCACGCCCTGCAAGCCATCCTCACCGCCCGTAAACGGCAGCTGCAAGGCCACGAAGAACAGCATCTGCGCCAGCGCCAGGGTGATCATGGTGAAGTAGATGCCCTGACGACGGATCGCCAGCAAGCCCATGACCAGGCCGATCAAAGCACCGGTCAGGGTACCGATGATCAGACCCAGTTCGGTCGGCAAACCCCACACCTTCAGCGCCTGGCCGCACAGGTAGCCGGCCCAGCCCAGGAAGGCAGCATGACCGAAAGACAACAGGCCGGTATAACCGATGAGCAGGTTGAAGGCGCAGGCGAACAGCGCAAAGCACAGCATCTTCATCAGGAACACCGGGTAGATGCCGAACGGTGCCGCCAACAACAATATTAGTAAAACAGCAATTCCGATTTTCTTGTTCATGCCGGTCTCCGATTATTTCTCTTTGCCGAACAGGCCGGCCGGACGGACCATCAGGACGATGGCCATGATGATGAAGACCACGGTGGCCGACAGCTCCGGGTAGAACACCCGGGTCAGGCCCTCGACCAGGCCCAGCAACAGGCCCGTGATGATGGAACCGAGGATGGAGCCCATGCCGCCGATCACCACCACCGCGAAGACGGTAATGATGAGGTTGGAACCCATCAGCGGCGAAACCTGGATCACGGGTGCGGCCAGCACGCCGGCAAAGGCGGCCAGCGCCACGCCGAAGCCGTAGGTCAGGGTCACCATGAGCGGCACGTTGATGCCGAAGGCTTCCACCAGCTTGGGGTTCTCGGTGCCGGCGCGCAGATAGGCGCCCAGGCGGGTCTTCTCGATCACGAACCAGGTAGCGAAGCAGATCACCAGCGAGGCCACCACGACCCAGGCGCGATAGTTGGGCAGCACCATGAAGCCGAGATTGGTCGCCCCCTGCAGCAGGTCAGGCACCGAATAAGGCTGGCCCGAGACGCCATAGATGGAGCGGAAGATGCCCTCGACCATCAGCGTGATGCCGAAGGTCAGCAAGAGGCCGTAGAGGTGATCCAGCTTGTAGAGCCAGCGCAGCATGGTCTTTTCGATGACGATGCCGAAGGCGCCCACCAGGATCGGTGCGAGGATGAGCATGACCCAGTAGTTGAGCCCGAAATAGCTCATGCCCATCCAGGCCAGGAAAGCGCCCAGCATGTAGAGCGTGCCGTGCGCGAAGTTGATCACGTTGAGCAAGCCGAAGATCACCGCCAGACCCAGCGAGAGCATGGCGTAGAAGGAGCCGTTGACCAGGCCCAGCAGCAGCTGGCTCAACAAGGCTTGCAGGGGTATGCCGAATAGTTCCATAAAAACCCGTTCATCCAGATGGGTAAAAAACGCCATCGCTTACAGCAAAAATCTGCCATCCCCGCGTGAACAGAAATGACAGATTTTGCTGGGCTGTGCGATGGCCTTACTGCTACGGTGCTACGCCTTGCTTACTTCCAGGCCGCGCACTTGGACTCGGCCTTGGTGGTCCAGGCCTGCTCGGCAGGGATGGTCTGCACCAGCTTGTAGTAGTCCCACGGATACTTCGATTCCGACGGTGCCTTGACCTGATACAGGTACATGTCGTGGACCACGCGGCCATCGGCACGCAGGTAGCCGTTCTTCTGGTACATGTCGTTGAACTTGGTCTTGCGCATGGCCGCCAGCACCTTGTCGGAGTCATCGCTGCCGATTTCCTTGACGATCTTCAGGTACTGCAGCGCAGCCGAATAGTCAGCCGCTTGCAGGGAGGACGGCATCTTCTTGCGCTCGGCAAAGTAACGCTTGGCGAAGGCGCGGGTCTCGTCGTTGGTGTCCCAGTACCAGCTGTCGGTCAGGTACAGACCTTCGGTGTTCTTCAGGGTCAGCGAGTGCACGTCGTTGATGAACACCAGGAGGCCGGCCAGCTTGGCGGTCTTGGTGATGCCGAACTCGTTGGCGGCCTTCACCGAGTTGATGAAGTCGCCACCGGCGTTGGCCAGGCCGATGATCTGGGCCTTGGAGCTCTGTGCCTGCAGCAGGAAGGAGGAGAAGTCCGACGCGCCCAGCGGGTGCTTGACCGAACCCACCACGGTGCCGCCGGAAGCCTTCACGACATTGGCGGTATCGGATTCCAGCGAGTGGCCGAAGGCATAGTCGGCTGTCAGGAAGAACCAGCTCTTGCCGCCCTGCTTGACCACGGCCGAACCGGTACCCTTGGCCAGGGCCACGGTGTCATAGGCGTAGTGCACGGTGTAGGGCGAGCATTCTTCGTTGGTCAGACGGGCCGAGCCGGCACCGACCTGCATGTAGACCTTCTTCTTTTCGGCGGCGACCTTGGCGCTGGCCAAGGCAGTGCCGGAGTTGGTACCACCGATGAGCATATCCACGCCCTGCTGGTCGAACCATTCACGGGCCTTGCTGGCGGCCACGTCGGCCTTGTTCTGGTGATCGGCGACCAGCAGTTCGATCTTCTTGCCGTTGATCGCACCGCCCATGTCGGCGATGGCCATCTTGATGGCTTCCGCACCACCCTGGCCGTCGATGTCCGAATACACACCCGAGATATCGGTGATGAAACCGATCTTGATCACATCACCCGAGATCTGTGCCGAAGCCGGCGCGGTCGCGAATGCCGCAGCGGCTGCGGTGACGGCCAGTGCCATTGCCTTGAGTTTCATTTTTCATCTCCTCTGTTTTGAAGCCCGCTTGATGATTTCGATGCGAGACAACTTGGTGGAACGGGGAGAGGGTCGCTCACCCCCGCGGACGTACTTGTTGCCAGTACTTCTTCTAGTCGTGAAGCTGGTGATACCGGAAAAATCTGGAGGCCGGACCCGGCAGTGCAGTGCATTGCCGGGGAGCGGTGCTTAAACGCCGAGCAGTTCGTTCAAGGTCTGCATCTTTGCTTCCAGCTGCGAGGAAGCGAAGGACTCGACGATCTGGCCGTGTTCCATCACATAGAAGCGATCGGCCAGCGGCGCGGCGAAGCGGAAGTTCTGCTCGACCATGACGATGGTATAGCCCTTGGCCTTGAGCGTGGTGATCATGCGCGCCAGAGCCTGCACGATGACCGGGGCCAGGCCTTCGGAAATCTCATCGAGCAACAGCAGGCGCGCACCCGTACGCAGGATGCGGGCCACCGCCAGCATCTGCTGTTCACCACCGGACAGACGCGTGCCCTGGCTGTTGCGACGCTCCTTCAGGTTGGGGAACATCTCGTAGATCTCGTCGATGGACATGCCTTTGTCCGTCTTTGAAACAAAGGGCGGCAGCATCAGGTTTTCTTCGGCCGAGAGCGAGGAGAAGATACCCCGCTCTTCCGGGCAGTAGCCCACGCCGTGGTGGGCGATCTTGTGCGTGGCCAGGTTGATGGTTTCCTGGCCGTTGATCTTGATCGACCCCTTGCGGGTACCGACCAGTCCCATGATGGAACGCATCGTGGTGGTACGACCGGCGCCATTGCGGCCCAACAGCGTCACCACCTCGCCCTGGTGGACGTTGAGGTTGACGTTGTGCAGGATGTGCGATTCACCGTACCAGGATTGCAGATCGCTGATCTGCAGCACCAGCGGTGCGGAAGAAGAAGACGTGGTCATGGCATCAGCATTCAGGGTGGCGGTGCTCATCAGTGGGCCCCTTGCAGTTCGACCGAGGTGCTGCCCATGTAGGCTTCCATCACCTGCGGATTGCGCGAGACTTCTTCATAGCTGCCTTCGGCCAGCAGCGCACCCCGTTGCAGCACGCTGATGCGGTCGCAGATGCCGGAGATCACGCTCATGTTGTGCTCCACCATGAGGATGGTGCGACCGGCCGAGACCTTCTTGATCAGGGCCGTGACACGGTCCACGTCTTCATGGCCCATGCCCTGGGTCGGTTCGTCCAGCAACATCAGTTCCGGTTCCATGGCCAGCGTCGTGGCAATCTCCAGCGCACGCTTGCGACCGTAGGGCAAGTCCACCGTGGTGGTGCGGGCAAAACTGGTCAGGTCCACTTCGTCGAGCAACTGCATGGCGCGCTCGTCGAGCTGCTTCAGGCTCTCGCCGTTCTTCCAGAAATGAAACGAAGTACCGAGCTTGCGTTGCAGGCCGATGCGCACGTTTTCCAGCACGCTCATGTGCGGGAAGACAGCGGAAATCTGGAAGGAACGAATGATGCCCTGACGCGCAATCTGCGCGGGTGCATCCATGGTGATGTCTTTGCCGTTGAACAGGATCTGGCCCGAAGTCGGTACCAGGAACTTGGTCAGCAAGTTGAAGCACGTGGTCTTGCCGGCACCGTTGGGGCCGATCAAGGCATGAATGTGACCGCGCTCAATTTGCAGGTTGACCGCGCTTACTGCCGTGAAACCCTTGAATTCCTTCGTCAGGTTTCGTGTCTCCAGAATGACGTCTGTCATGGTCTCTTCTTTCCCTTTGATGCCCGCGCCGGTGGGTCCGGTCGTCAAGGCCTGCCTGCTGCGGATCATCTGAATCTTTTGGATTCAGGAACCGCCCTTAATGACTGGCGAATCGAGAAGCTCGTTTTAATATTTGGCGCATAGTAGCCGGTTCGTACCATTCATACAATACGTATAAGTACCGTATGGTTCAGCACCTGAGAATTGCCGTTTTATGCCCGGGAAAGCAGGCTGGAAGCGACTTTCTCGGCGATCATGACGGTCGGCGAATTGGTGTTGCCGGAGGTGATGGAGGGCATCACGGAGGCATCGGCCACGCTCAGTCCTGACACGCCGCGCACCCGGCATTGGGCGTCGACCACGGCCATCGCGTCATCGCTGCGCCCCATGCGACAGGTGCCCACCGGATGGAAGATGGTGGTGCCCACATCGCCGGCAGCGCGATACAAATCCGCTTCACTTTCATACTGCGTACCGGGCTTGTATTCCTCGGGCCGATAGCGCGCCAGTGCAGGCGAGGCCGCGATGCGACGGGTCAGGCGCAACGCATTGGCGGCGACCTGGAGATCTTCTTCGGTGGAGAGATAGTTGGTGGTGATGCGGGGCGCCAGTGCGTGATCAGTCGAGGCCAGGCGCACATGACCGCGCGAGGTCGGACGCAAATTGCACACGCTGGCGGTGAAGGCCGGGAAGGCATGCAGCGGATCACCGAATTTTTCCAGTGACAGCGGCTGCACGTGGTACTGCAGATTGGCGCTGCTCTGCCGGGCGTCGGACTTGGCGAAGGCGCCCAGCTGCGAAGGCGCCATCGACATCGGACCGCTTTGCATGAGCAGGTATTCCAGCCCTATTCTCATCTTGCCGACCAGGGTCGAGGCCATGGCGTTGAGCGTCTTGACACCATCGACCTTGAAGACCATGCGCATCTGCAGGTGATCCTGCAGGTTCTCGCCTACGCCCGGCAACGCATGCTGCACGGGAATCTGGTGCTGCTGCAACAGGACCGGATCGGCGATACCCGACATCTGCAGGATGTGCGGCGAACCAATCGCACCGGCACAGAGGATGGTCTCCTTGGCTTCGGCAAACCAGGCACTGCCGCCGCCGGTGAATTCGACGCCGGTGCACACCGGTCCCTGCTCGCCCTGTTCCATGCGCAGGCGGCTCACGTGCGAGCCGGTCATGATGGTGAGGTTGCCATCCTTCATGGCAGGCCGCAGGAAGGCTTTGGACGCGTTCCAGCGCACGCCGCGCTTCTGGTTGACATCGAAGTAGCCACTGCCTTCGTTGTCGCCGCAGTTGAAGTCCTCGACCTTGGGAATGCCATTCTCGGCGGCCGCATCGCGGAAAGCATCGAGGATGTCCCAGCGCAGGCGCTGTTTCTCCACGCGCCATTCACCGCCGGCACCGTGGAACTGGCTGGCACCGAGATGGTAGTCCTCGCTCTTCTTGAACAGCGGCAGGACGTTCTGCCAGCGCCAGCTGTCGTCGCCCGTGACCTCGGCCCAGTGATCGTAATCACGCGCCTGACCACGCATGTAGATCATGCCGTTGATGGAGGAGCAGCCCCCCAACACCTTGCCGCGCGGGTAGATCAGGCTGCGGCCGTTGAGACCAGGATCGGCCTCGGTGCGAAACATCCAGTCGGTACGCGGATTGTTGATGCAGTAGAGATAGCCCACCGGAATATGGATCCAGATGTAGTCGTCCTTGGCCCCCGCTTCGATGAGCAGCACCTTCTTGCCGGTCTGGCGCGAGAGCCGGTTGGCCATGACGCAACCGGCGGTGCCGGCGCCAATGATGATGTAGTCGTATTGCCCTGCCGATTGCATGGTGTCTCCGTTTGCTTGTTCTTGTGGTCTTGTGGTCTGCTGCCGCCCCCTGCCCCGGCGAAGAAGCGGCCAGCGCCCTGCTTACTTCGCCACCGGCATGGTGAACTCCGCCCCCTTGCCAATGGTAGCCGACCAGCGCTGCATGATGGACTTGTAGCGCGTATAGAAGCGGATGCCCTCTTCGCCATAGGCATGGGTATCACCGAAGAGCGAACGCTTCCAGCCACCGAAGGAATGCCAGGCCATCGGCACCGGAATGGGCACGTTGATGCCGACCATACCGACCTGGATGCGGCGCGAGAACTCATGCGCCGTATTGCCGTCGGCGGTGAAGAGCGAGACGCCATTGCCGTATTCATGAGCATTGATCAGTTGCACGGCCGAGGCGAAGTCCGGCACGCGCACCACACACAGCACGGGACCGAAGATTTCTTCCTGGTAGATCTTCATGTCGGTCGTGACATTGTCAAACAGCGTGCCGCCAATGAAGAATCCTTCCTCGTGGCCCGGCACCTTCAGGCCACGGCCATCGACCAGCAGCCTGGCACCGGCATCCACCCCGCTCTGGATGTAGCCTTCGACCTTGGCCTTGTGGGCAGCAGTGACCAGCGGCCCCATCTCGGCATCATCTTCCATGCCGTTCTTGACCTTGAGCGCTTTGACGCGCGGGATCAGGGCATCGACCAGCTTGTCGGCCACGCTGCCCACGGCCACCGCCACCGAGATCGCCATGCAGCGCTCGCCGGCCGATCCGTAGGCCGCACCGATGAGAGCATCGACGGCCTGGTCCAGATTGGCGTCCGGCATCACCACCAGGTGGTTCTTGGCACCGCCCAGGGCCTGGGCACGCAGCGGGAAGGTCCCGGCGCGCTCGGTGGCCTTGCGGTAAATGTATTCGGCAATCGGGGTGGACCCCACGAAGGACACCGCCTGCACGTCCGGATGTTCCAGCAGTGCATCCACGGCCACCTTGTCCCCCTGGACCACGTTGAAGACGCCATCGGGCAGGCCGGCGCGCTTGAACAGTTCGGCCAGCATCAGCGAGGGCGAAGGATCGCGCTCGGAGGGCTTCAACACGAAGCTGTTGCCGGTGGCGATGGCCACGGGCGCCATCCACAGCGGCACCATCACCGGGAAGTTGAACGGGGTGATGCCGGCCGTCACGCCCAGGGGCTGACGCAGGTTCCAGTTGTCGATGCCGCCGCCGATGTTGTCGGTGAACTGGGTCTTCAACAGTTGCGGGATGCCGGTGGCGAATTCGACGATCTCCAGACCGCGCGTGACCTCCCCTTTCGCATCCGAAAACACCTTGCCATGTTCCAGCGTGATGGCCTTGGCCAGGGCATCGTGGTTCTGCTCGATCAGTTCCTTGAACTTGAACAGCACCCGCGCACGCTTCAAGGGCGCCGTCTCGGCCCAGGCCGGGGCGGCAGCACTGGCGGCGGCCACCGCCGCATTGACCTCCTGCACCGAAGCCAGCGCGACCTTGGCCGTAACCGCGCCCGTGGCCGGGTTGAAGACGTCCTGGCTGCGACCGCTCTCGGAGCGGGAAATCTGGCCATTGATGAAGTGATCGATGTGCGGGCGGCTCATAAGGTTTCCTTTGGTGTTTTGGAGAATGGTGGACGGCGCTGTCTCCTGCGCCCTCCTGCAAGCGGGCCAGTCCGTCATCATGACGGGTCCATGGCATGGAAGAGCAAGAATAGTCGTCTGCCCGCAGCACATCCAATGAGGAATTATCAAGAGCAATATAAAGATTGCTTATAATCTGGACTTTCTTGTACACACGCTACCCACAAGATCCTCACAAGCTGTACACCGGGATATCTACCGGTTTATCCACATCCAGCAAGGACAAGAAGAGGGATCAAAGGCGGGAGAAGACGATGGATCTCACCCAGTTACGCGCATTTATTGCAGTTGCCCATGAAGGTAACCTGACCCGGGCAGCCGAGAAGCTGCATCTGACTCAACCGGCCGTGAGCCTGCAGATCAAGGCCTTGCAGGAAAGTCTGGGCATTGCCTTGTTCAATCGGAGTGCATCCGGCATGGTCCTCACCGGCGAGGGCAATGCCCTGCTGCCGCTGGCCGAGCGCGTGCTGGCCGATGTCCAGGCATTGCGGCGCCAGGCGACCGACCTGCGTTCGAACGACAACATTGTTTCCGGCACCCTGGCCATCGGGACCATTCTGGATCCGGAATTCATTCGCCTCGGCGCCTTTCTGAAATTGCTGGTGGAACGCCATCCGCAATTGTCGACCCAGCTGTCCCACCACATGTCGGGTTCGGTGCTCAACGAAGTCAGGGCCGGCCGTCTGGACGTGGGCTTTTTCCTGGGCGACCCCGGCAAGGGGTTTCATGCCATGACGCTGACCTCCTTCAGCTACAACGTCATTGCACCAGCCGGTTGGAAGAACCGTGTCTCCGGCAAGGGTTGGAAGGAACTGGCGCGCCTGCCATGGATATGGACTCCGGCAGAATCCGCACATCATCGTCTATTAAGCAAGATCTTCGCGCAACATCAGGCAAAGCCGCAGACTGTTGCCCTCGTCGACCAGGAGTCGTCGATGCTAGATCTGGTCAAATCAGGGGTGGGCCTGTCACTGGCGCGCGAGTCGATCGCACTGAACCAGGCACATGCCCATGGCCTGGTGATCGCCGATGCAGTCGATCTGTCGACTGAACTGAGCTTCATTACATTAGAAAAAAGACAACATGAGGCTGCCATCAGGGCGGTTTTCCAGCTGTTGCAGCAAGTCTGGCAATCGTAAGTCTGCCAATAACTTGCCGAAAAGATATTGAATTGGCCTGAATACGGGCAACAAGGACTTGAGATCCTCGTTTTCCTGCCGAACCCAAAGGACTTTTCTCTCGCTTGATCGGTTTGCCAAGGGCTTTTCTGCTGGTTTTGGTGCTTGAAAGCCAGCTTTTTGGAAAGATGTCCACTGCGCACGCGCTTTCGGTTCTTTAATTTAGCTGTGGATATATATAAATAGTAGTAGTAGTTAACGTCGCCAAAAACTGTGGATAAGTCGGTTTACACGAAAAAAATCAAGACTTTAGCTTTCTGATAAACGCTTGGTAAGCTTCTGCATTGTCCAGGCACAGATTCTGGACAAAATTTCGCCCGTGGATAAAACGGCGAGATATACCCAAAACGCCCAGCGGATATGCAGAGACTTATCCACAGGGCGCCTTCAAACCCGCGCAAATCAAGGTATGGATAACCAAAAGCCGTTCCGCGTCACCATTTCACCCTCGGGTTTGCAATTTGAACAAGTTCCTGGACTGTCGATTTTGCAATCCGGGTTGCGTGCCGGTATCCGACTGCCCAACTCTTGTCGGAATGGCACTTGCCGGACCTGCATGTGCAAATTGTCCACAGGCGACATCGCGTACCAGATCGAATGGCCAGGATTGACCCGCGAAGAGAAGGCTGAAGGCTGGATCCTGCCCTGCGTGGCCCAGGCGGCTAGCGACCTGGTGCTGGAAGTCCCTGGAGCGCTCGACCTGAGCGCTTGATGTCTTGTCCACCGCTGCTGGCCAGCGCAGACCATTTCAGGCCGCCCTGTGGATAAAAACAGGCAACAGAGCCCCGGCAGCGGTCGCAGGCGCTCTTTGTTTTCCACAGCAGCATGCCCCCTGCCTGTCTTATCCCCTCGTGGCTTGGCGAGCCCTCCAGTGCCTCCGAGACCAGCGCCCCGTGTTTTCTCTTATCTCGCTGCATTGAGCTTGCCTCTACGCACAGGCAGTGACAGTGGTCGCTGACCGACTGCAGGCCAAGCCGCGTCGCGGGCGAAAGCTCGCGCGCTTAGGCTTTAAATCCAAGCTGTTTATAAAATTAGTAGTGATAGTTAACGCCCTGCGTCTGCTGTGGATAACCTGGTTTACGCGAGAAAAATCAGCTGTTTACGGCAAGGACAAGGCCTTGGGCAAGCTCTGTATGAGGCGATCGCCGATCTTGGATAAAAATCCGCCTTTGGATAACTTTTTGACTTTTCCCCAATCGGTGAAAAAGTTATTCAGAACTTTATCCACAGGCAACTCCGAAATTGATGGATTCGTGTCGATCCGAGGTGGAATTTCAGGAAGTCACCGATTTCGGGCATTTGGTCCCCGATTTCGCACCTTGGCAGGGGAGAAACAGGGGCCGCCAGGCGTGATTTCATGCAATTTCCCCACAGGCGGAAAAAGCAAACGGCTGCCAGCGTAAGCAGACGAGGCCCAGAAAGCCGCCGGGCCAGGGAAGTTATCCCCTGGCCCGGCGGCAATTTTCTTCCTGTTTTGCGGCTGCCTATTTTTTAGGCGCGGCTTGATGCGGACGGGATTTGCCCGCCGGCGGCGCTTGCGGCGTTTTCTTCACTTCCTCCAGCAAGCGGCCACACTCGGCCTTCTGGTCTGCGTCGATATTGATGAGGGGCAGGATGGCCGCCACCGGTGCCAGCAGGCCGAGCGCCACGGCACCGCCTGCACGCAATGCCAGCACGCCCTTGTTCACGCCGACGTCGGGATCCTTGAAACTGCCCTTGACGTATAGCGGCGAGCGCAAGGAGATGATGCGCAAGCCCTTGCTGTGCGGGTGTACGTTCAGGTCCAGCCGTTCGTGTTTCATGTCGATGCTGCCATCGACCACGATGAGCGCGTCTTCCGTATCCAGCAGCAGGGTCTTGACGGTCATGACGCCGTCGCGCACGGGCAGGTCGCCGGCCAGGCAATTGAGCTTGACCTCCTTGTCGCCGAACAGCTTGCTGATGACCACATTGCCCACATTCAGGCCCGCCGCCTCCAGCAGGAATTTGCTGATGGCGCCCTGGCTGACCAAAGTCTTCACTTCGCCATTGGCCGACCCCAGCATGGCGGCCACCGAATTGCCGCTTGCGCTCAAGCGCGCATCGCCGTTGATCTCGCCGAAGCTGGTACGCGACGCATCGAGCTCCGGATAGAGTTTCTGGATCTTCAGCTTGCGCGCAGAAAGCGTCATATCGGACTTCATCCGGGCGGCCTGGCCGTCCAGTCGGATGGTGGAGGTGAGATTGCCGCCGGCCACCCCGAAGTTGAGCGGGTCCAGCGTGAGAACTTTGTCCTTGAGCATCAGATGCGCCTGCAGATCGCTGATGGGCAAGCCCTTCTGGCGCGTGATGCGCTTGCCCGTGAAGCGTACATCGGCATCCAGTGCACCCCAGGCCTCGGTGCTGAAGGTCTTGACCGGCAGCACCTTGTTGCCGGGCTGGCGTTCTTCGGCGCCGCGTTGCGCCTTCTCGGCATTGGAATCGGCGCCGATGAGCGGAGCCAGGTCGTCAAGCCGCAGGACATTCGAGCTCAGCGTCCCGGTCAGCTGCGGGCGGACCCCGCCGGTGAGGTAATTCAGGCTGCCGTTGAGATCGCTGTCGCCGACCTTGCCGCTGAAGTCCTGGTACTGCCACTGACTGCGGTCCGGGCCAATCTTGCCGATCAGGCGACCCTCGGTCGCAAAGGGCGGCGTTTCCGGCAGCAGCACCCCGGTCAGCGGATACAGGTTGCCCATGCTGGCACCGGCGACCGACAGCCGCAGATCCAGTGCCGCCAGCTCGGCCGGCTTGGTCAGGGTGCCGCGCACGCCGATGGTGGTTTTGCCGACCTTGACCAAAGCCTGCAGCGGATAGGGTTGCTGCTGGTCCTGCAGCGAGAGCACCCCGCCCGCCTTGCCTTGACCCGACACCGGCGCCCCGTTGAAGCTGCCGGTCAGTTTCCAGCCCAGTCCGTAGACCTTGTCCTTGTCCGGATCGAGGGTATCGATATCGGCCCTGATGTCGATCTTCTGCACCGCATCGTTGAGCGCCAGCTTGCCCTGGCGCAGGCTGATCCGTCCCAGCTGCAACTGCCAGGTAGAAGGACTGCCGCTGTCAGTCTTGAATGTCCAGTTGTTCACACCCTCACGGTCGCGCAGCAGTGACACGGCCGGCTCCTGTATCTCCAGCGCAGGCAAGGAGATCTTGTGCACAAGCAGCGGTAAGGGATTCAGGGTAAACGTGACCTGCCGCACCGTGACCATCTGGCCGGAGCTGGCCAGGGCTGCCGGATTGCCCAACCGCAGGTTATCGGCCTGCAAACGCGGCCAGGGTACCCAGCGCGCCCAGAAGCCGGCAGGCGGCGTGCTCGGCTGCGGGCGCTGCCAGTGCAGCGACAGATTGCCGTCGATGGCGAACGCGCGCCCGGTGGCCGCAGAGACGCGCGCGTTGATCCAGGGCTTGGCCCGGTTCCAGTCGAAGGTGAGGAGGAAGATGACCGCGGCGGCGATCACAAGCAACAGGCTGGCGAGCAGCCAAAGGAGGAGTCTGGTCAGGCGCGGCATCGGATCGGCTTCCCTGGTTGGGGTTATCAACAGGCGCCGATGCGCGAACACGGGGGCTTTCCGGGCGCCTGTCTCCCGCACGCCCGTGGATGAGTCAGATCGGGAAAGCCTCGTGTACGCGCTGCCTCAGCGCTTCATGTTGATACGACCGAATTCGTCATGGGTTGTTGCAGACAAGTGCGCACGCAGCCACTTGTGGGCGGGATTGCGGGCATCGCGTTCATGCCAGAGCATGTCGACGTGTTCTTCCGGGGTCTGGAAGGGCAGTTCCTTGACCACCAGCACCTCGGCCATGCCGGTGGCGGCCACCAGATGGCGTGGCAGCACGGTGATCAGTTCCGAACTGGCCACGATGCGCCCGGCCGTGAAGAACTGGTTCACCGTCAACAGGATCTTGCGCTCGCGGTTCATGCCCGCCAGCACGTCATCGATGACCGCATGGGGTTTGCCCGACAGGCTCACCAACAAGTGATCGGCGCTGCAGTAGCTGTCCAGCGTCAGCGGCTGGGTGGCCAGCGGATGGTTCTTGTGCATCACGCAGACGTATTGCCCCGTATAGAGCCGGGCGTGGCTGATCTGGCTCTTGGCCATGCCCTGGCCGTCGGCCAGTTGCGCGGTCACGCCGGGGAAGAAGCCCACGGCCAGGTCGATGTCACCGCGCAGCAGCATGGCGCGCGGATCGCGGGTGGTCAGCGGCATCATGCGGATCTTGATGCGCGGGGCATCGCGCATGATGGTGCGCACCAGCGAGGGCAGCCACAGCGCGGCCGTGGCATCGACCATGGCCATGCGGAAGGTGTTCTGGGCGCGCGAGATGTCGAAGCTTTCCGGGGCGATCACCGCTTCCAGCTCGGAAAGCGCCCGGCGCACCGTCGGCCAGAGCTCTTCGGCGCGCGGAGTGGGCTTCACACCGTGGGCGGTGCGAATGACCAGGTCATCGTTGAGCGTGTCGCGCAGGCGGCGTAGCGCATTGGAGACAGCCGGCTGCGTCATGGCCAGCAGATTGGCCGCGCGCGTGAGGTTCTGCTCGGTCATGACGGCGTCGAATACGCGCAACAGGTTCAGGTCCAGGGTGAGAAAGCTCATAGGGCGGGCCTTTGCGGCGGTAAGGAGAGGCAGTATGGACGCCGGTCATCGCCGGCAGAAATATTATTCACAGATTATATAACTGATATCCGAAACGGAAAGTGGTCAAACAAATGTGAGTTCACTACACTGCAATGCAACATAACACACAACGTCAAGGATCGAATCATGGCAACCATCGCACAAAGCACCAACAGCACCTTCAAGAGCAAGTTCGCCGCCGTCATGCGCAACATCTTCGTGCACTTCGTGAAGGCCCACGAACTGCAAGCCGTTGCTCTGGTCGCCGCCGAACAGGATCGCGCCACCGGCAGCCGCCAGCTCAACCGCATGGCTGACAAGTTCGAAGCCACCCAGCCGAACCTGGCTGCTGAACTGCGCTTCATCGCTTCGCGCGGTTAATCGAAGGTTTCTGCTTCACCAGATTCCAGTTTTACCGGTCCGCATGACTTCTGCGTGACCTTGGCATCAGCCCGAGAGCTTGATGCCGGTAGTAAAGGATTTCGGTAGTTCCCGGCGCTTACGGCGCTTATGTTGACGCTGATTCGATCAACGCGTCAGGACACCGATCCGTTGTCTCCTCCTCCCTCTTTAGGAAGGATTAACCCCGCAGGCACAGCCTGCGGGGTTTTTTTTCGTGGACTGCCCGCAAAGCCGCGCCGGGTGGGCCTGTTATCCTCGGCGCCTTCATTTCTCCGGGCTCCGACGTGAGCCTTTTTGCCAATTTCCGCAAGTCAGATATTCACCGCCGCGCTCCTTGCCGTCAAATGGCGTTGCAAAACCACATCAGTGCGATCAGACAACAGGGGCTCATGCAGCCATGTTGCCGACAAAGGACGCGCCAGCATCGCTCAGGAGGCCGGTTTTACGCGGGCTTGAGAGTGAACCGGCATGCCGGAACCTTCTTATTCACAAACGCTATAACTGATATGAGAACTCTAAAGTAGTCAATCCAGGGGCCAAGATTCATACTGCGACGCAACAACAGTGAACTTGAACGCCGCGCAATCGTGTCGCGGCCAGATTATCAGAGGTAGAAATATCATGTCCTTCCTGAATCTTGCCTTTCCCGCAGAAGCCGCCCTGCCTTTCGCGCAGTCCTTCCTGGGTTTGATGGCGGCCTATGTCCGTCCGGCGCTGGGTCTGGGAGCACTGGTGACCCTGATGATGGTGTTCAAGCCGCTGATCCTGGGACTGGCGCAAGCCGTCGTGCTGCTGATCAAGCCGCGCAAGTCGCTGGAGCAACGCATCCTGGCGCACAAGTTCAGCGGCAAGATGATGTTGAACCGCATGGCCAACGAATACAGCCTGTCCCAACCGAGTTTTGCCGCCGAACTGCGCAACATGGCCGCGCGTGACTGATCCAGTCCCCGCCTGACTGTAGTTCGAGGCCCACCGGCTTCTGGTCGTGTAGTTGAAGTTTTGTAGTACGTACTGTGTCTCCTCCTCCCTCTTTAGGAAGGATTAGCCCTGCCAGCGCAAGCTCGCGGGGCTTTTTTTGTCCACAGCCCGCGTCATGGGCGGCGGCAATCGTGATAACTTGTCCAGCTGACTATCATCACAGCCTCACCGCAAGACATCATGTGCCAGCTTCTCGGGATGAACTGCAACACCCCCACCGATATCGTCTTCAGCTTCACCGGCTTTGCCACCCGTGGCGGGCTGACCGACCATCATCGCGATGGCTGGGGGATCGCCTTCTTCGAAGGCTCCGGGGTGCGCACCTTCGTCGATCACCAGGCCGCAGTGGATTCCCCGGTGGCCGAGCTGATCAAGCGCTATCCGATCAAGTCGCAGCATGTCATTGCGCATATCCGCAAGGCCACCCAAGGCCGTGTCGCGCTGGCCAACTGCCATCCCTTCGTGCGCGAGCTCTGGGGCCGCTATTGGGTGTTTGCCCACAATGGTGACCTGAAAAACTTCACCCCCACGCTGGACGGGCCTTTCCGGCCGGTCGGCACCACCGATAGTGAACTGGCCTTCTGCTTCATCCTGCAGGAGATGCGCAAGCGCTTTGGCGATACCCTGCCCTTGCTGGCGGACCTGCGTACTGCACTGCGCGGGATCGTGGAGGACATTGCCAGCCATGGCACCTTCAACATGCTGCTCTCGGACGGCTCGGCGCTTTATACCCACTGCTCCACCAATCTCTATTACATCGTCCGCCAGCATCCCTTCACGAAGGCCAAGCTGTCCGACGAGGATCTGTCGGTGGACTTTGCCGAAGTCACCACCACCAATGACCGGGTGGCCGTGATCGTCACCCAGCCGCTGACCGACAATGAAGTCTGGACCCAATATCAGACTGGTGAAATGAAGGTCTTTGTCGATGGTGCCGTGGTCGACTGAGGCCGGCCTTTTTGTTTTATCCACAGCCGTTTTTTTCCTTCAGTTCATGTTGCCCACAGGGGAAATCGGGGACAGGATCCGTCCCTCTCTCAGGTTTTGCACAGGCTGTTACAAAAAACCGCGTCCCCAAGGATGATCTTGTGTTTTCCACAAGATCGTTACTCTGTCCCCCTATCACCCGCCCCTCAAGCGCCTTTGCGTGAACACGACGAAGATGCCTGCTGCGCAGCCTGTGGATAGATGAAGTTTTTCAGGGGTTTTTGCCGGATCGCCTGTGGATAACTTCAGCTTACCGGAGTAAAATGCGTCCCTCGTTTCGCGCCCGGACGACATCGTCCACAGGCCCGTCCCCTGGACGCGGCAGTCGGGCGCCGCAATCATCCGACAAGAAAGCTTCATGGAAAACTTCTGGCAGGCCTGCTCCCACAAACTTGAGCAGGAGCTGACGCCTCAGCAATACAGCGCCTGGATCAAGCCGCTGGTCCCGCTCGACTTCGAGGACGGGCTGCTGCGCATTGCCGCGCCCAATCGCTTCAAGCTGGACTGGGTCAAGACGCAGTTCGCCAACCGCATCACCGCGCTGGCCTGCGAGTATTGGGACGCGCCCACCGAAGTGCAGTTCGTGCTGGACCCGCGCGGCAACCAGGGCCGCCGCCCGGCCGCCAACGCGCAAGCCAATGGCGGTGGCGCCAGCGGCCTGGGTCTGCCCAACCACGAGCAACTGCACCTCGATCCGGAACCGGCCCAGCCGGTGCGCGCGGTAGCCCCGCGCCAGGAACAGTCGCGCATCAACCCGGTACTGACCTTCGACAACCTGGTGACCGGTAAAGCCAACCAGCTGGCCCGCGCAGCGGCCACCCAGGTGGCCAACAATCCCGGCACGTCCTACAACCCGCTGTTCCTGTACGGCGGTGTGGGTTTGGGTAAAACCCACATCATCCACGCCATCGGCAATCAGGTGCTTGTGGATAACCCGGGCGCCAAGATCCGCTACATCCACGCCGAGCAATACGTACGCGATGTGGTGACGGCTTACCAGCGCAAGGGCTTTGACGATTTCAAGCGCTATTACCATTCGCTGGACCTGCTGCTGATCGACGATATTCAATTCTTCGGCGGCAAGAGCCGCACCCAGGAAGAATTCTTCTACGCCTTCGAAGCCCTGATCGCGGCCAAGAAGCAGATCATCATCACCAGTGATACCTATCCCAAGGAAATCAGCGGCATGGATGACCGCCTGATCTCCCGCTTCGACTCCGGCCTGACGGTGGCAATCGAGCCGCCCGAGCTGGAGATGCGGGTGGCGATCCTGATGAAGAAAGCTTCCGCCGAAGACGTGGTGCTGTCCGACGACGTCGCCTTCTTCGTGGCCAAGCACCTGCGCTCGAACGTGCGCGAGCTCGAAGGCGCGCTGCGCAAGATCCTGGCCTACTCCCGTTTCCACGGCAAGGACATCACCATCGACGTGGTCAAAGAAGCCCTGAAGGACCTGCTGTCGGTGCAAAACCGCCAGATTTCGGTGGAAAACATCCAGAAGACCGTGGCCGATTTCTTCAACATCAAGGTCGCGGACATGTATTCCAAGAAGCGCCCGGCCAACATTGCCCGCCCGCGCCAGATCGCCATGTACCTGGCCAAGGAGCTGACCCAGAAGAGCCTGCCGGAAATCGGCGACCTCTTCGGCGGGCGCGACCACACCACCGTGCTGCACGCCGTGCGCAAGATCGCCGCCGACCGTGCCAAGAGCCCGGAGTGCAACCATGAACTGCACGTGCTGGAGCAAACCCTGAAGGGTTGATCCGCTCACTCCCGGCGAAAACGCCTGTGGATAAATCGACATGCCGCCCGCTTCCAGCGTGAACCGGGCGGCATTTCTTTTCCACAGGGCATTGCCGCAGAACAATGGTGAATTTCGTCAAAACCGCCTGTGGATAATTGAAAAATCCCGCCTTCGGCGGCATATGAAAGAAAAGACAACACGGCAGCTTCACCGTCCATTTTTTCCCTCCCAAAGCCCTTGCCGGACCCCCGCCGCACTACTCCGAAGAGGGGATGATTGGTACAATGGAAGGCGTTATTTCGCAGGCGGACGCAAGGGCCGGCCATGGAGCAGGAAATCCGCGAAGTAGCACGGAAAATTCGAATAACTACCCGGCAAGATCCGGCAAAAGTATTCAAATGTTCCAAAAGTATAGCCAAGTGGTTCTGGCTACCCGGGCTTGTCACGCGCAGATGGACAATGCCGGGTCGCTGTATCACCAGCTTTTCGGGAACGGGTTTTCGGACCGGCAGCGGCCGGTCATGCACGAGCAGGAGCGTTGCGTATTTCAGGCAGGTTGCAGTGCAGAGAGCAGCTGTTTTTCACCCAGAGGAGGAACACGCGCGACATGGGCATGACTGAACGCCGGCCGACGGCGCCCTTTAAACCACTACTAGCAAGGACAAACTGACTATGCAATTGGTTAAAACCCAACGAGACACGCTCCTGCGTCCTCTGCAGATCGTGAGTGGTATTGTCGAGCGTCGGCACACATTGCCGATTCTGGCCAATATTCTCATTCGCAAGGACGGCGAGAAGGTGTCTTTCCTGTCCACCGACATCGAAGTGCAGATCACCACGCACGCCGACGTCGGTTCCGGCAGCGAAGCGACCGCCACCACCGTGGCGGCGCGCAAGCTGCTCGACATCCTGCGCGCCCTGCCTGACTCCGGCGAAGTGGCGATTTCGCTCTCCAACAAGCGTCTGACCGTGCAATCGGGCAAGTCCCGCTTCGCCCTGCAGACACTGGCCGCCGAGGAGTTCCCCACGGTGGCCCAGGCCGAGCAGTACAACGCTCAGGTCAACCTGCCGCAGAAGACCCTCAAGCATCTCTTCAACATGGTCCATTTCGCCATGGCCCAGCAGGATATCCGTTACTACCTCAACGGCCTGCTGCTGGTGGTGGAAGGCAAGAACGTCATTGCAGTGGCTACCGATGGCCACCGCCTGGCCTTCTGCCAGGTTGAGACCGAAGAAGACTTCCCGCGTCAGGAAGTCATCATCCCGCGCAAGACCATCATCGAGCTGCAACGTCTGCTCGACGACAGCGACGAGGAAGTCCAGCTGCAGATCGCCAACAACCAGGTCAAGCTGACCTTCGCCGACATCGAGCTGATTTCCAAGCTGGTCGAAGGCAAGTTCCCCGATTACACCCGCGTGGTGCCCAAGGGTTACAAGAACAGCTTCACCATCAGCCGCGACCAGCTGCTGCGCTCGCTGCAACGCGCGGCCATCATGACCAGCGACAAGTTCAAGGGCGTACGCTGGGTGATCGCACCGGGCAGCCTGAAGATCAGCTCCACCAATGCCGACCAGGAAGAAGCGGTCGAAGAACTGGAAATCGACTACGGCGGCGACACCGTCGACATCGGTTTCAACGTCAGCTACCTGCTCGACGTGCTCAACAACCTCAAGAACGACTACGTCAACATCGCCCTGGGCGATGCCAACTCGTCGGCCCTGATCACCATCCCTGACAACGCCGACTTCAAGTACGTCGTCATGCCGATGCGGATCTGAGCAAACCCGCTCCACGCGTCCGAGGGGCCGTCCCAGACGGCCCCTCGGTTGCTTTTAAGAATTCCAAAGATTCGTCCCCAGAATTCCGTTTTTTGCAGCTCCCTAGTCGTTTGGCTAGCATTTTCAGAAGGTAACCATGTCCTCCAGCCCCGCAGACAACACCAATTCCGCGCAACAAAGCTATGGCGCTTCTTCCATCCAGATCCTGGAAGGGCTGGAGGCGGTGCGCAAGCGTCCCGGCATGTACATTGGCGACACCTCTGACGGCACCGGCCTGCACCACCTGGTGTTCGAAGTGCTGGACAACTCGATCGACGAAGCCCTGGCCGGCTATTGCAGCGAGATCCACGTCACCATCCACGCCGACAATTCCATCTCGATCACCGACAACGGCCGCGGCATCCCCACGGGCCTGAAGATGGACGACAAGCACGAACCCAAGCGCTCGGCGGCCGAAATCGTGATGACCGAACTGCACGCCGGCGGCAAGTTCGATCAGAACTCATACAAGGTCTCCGGCGGCCTGCACGGCGTGGGCGTGTCCTGCGTGAATGCACTGTCGAAGAAGCTGAAGCTCACCATCCGCCGCGACGGCCGTGTCCACGCGATGGAATTCGCCAAGGGCATCGTGCAGAACCGCGAGCTGGAGATGATCGATGGCGTGCAGGTCTCCCCCATCAAGGTCGTGGGCGAATCCGACAAGCGCGGCACCGAAGTCCACTTCTGGGCCGACGAAGAAATCTTCACCCACGTTGAATTCCATTACGAGATCCTGGCCAAGCGTATCCGTGAACTGTCCTTCCTGAACAATGGCGTTCATATCAAGCTGACCGACCAGCGTACCGGCAAGGAAGAGGACTTCGCCTTCGAAGGCGGCACGCGCGGCTTCGTGGAATACATCAACAAGAACAAGAGCATCCTCAACCCGACCATTTTCCAGGCGACCGGCGAGAAGCAATCCGACCAGGGCACGCTGGTGTCGGTGGACGTGTCGATGCAATGGAACGACGCCTTCAACGAGCAGGTGCTCTGCTTCACCAACAACATCCCGCAGCGTGACGGCGGCACCCACCTGACCGGCCTGCGTGCCGCGATGACCCGCGTCATCAACAAGTACATCGAAGAAAACGATCTCGCCAAGAAGGCCAAGGTCGAGATCTCCGGCGACGACATGCGCGAAGGCCTGACCTGCGTGCTGTCGGTGAAGGTACCGGAACCGAAGTTCAGCTCGCAGACCAAGGACAAGCTGGTCTCCAGCGAAGTGCGCGGCCCCGTGGAAGAAATCGTCGCCAAGACCCTGACCGACTTCCTGGCCGAGAAGCCGAACGATGCCAAGATCATCTGCGGCAAGATCGTCGAAGCCGCGCGCGCCCGTGAGGCCGCCCGCAAGGCACGCGAACTGACGCGCCGCAAGGGCGTGATGGATGGTTTGGGTTTGTCTTCCAAGCTGGCCGATTGCCAGGAACGCGACCCGGCCCTGTGCGAGCTGTACATCGTCGAGGGTGACTCCGCAGGCGGCTCGGCCAAGCAAGGCCGCGACCGCAAATTCCAGGCCATCCTGCCGCTGCGCGGCAAGGTCTTGAACGTGGAGAAGGCGCGCTTCGAGAAGATGCTCTCGTCCGAGCAGATCACGACGCTCATCGCGACCCTGGGCACCAGCATCGGTGCTGACGAATTCAACCCGGACAAGCTGCGCTACCACCGCATCATCATCATGACCGATGCGGACGTTGACGGCGCCCACATCCGCACGCTGCTGCTGACGCTCTTCTATCGCCAGATGCCGGCGCTGGTCGAACGCGGCCACATCTACATCGCCCAGCCGCCGCTGTACAAGGTCAAGGCAGGCAAGGACGAGCGTTACCTGAAGGATGATTTCGAGGAAGCGCAGTACATGATGCAGATCGCCCTGAACGACGCCGAGATCAAGCCTTCCGAAGGTGCTGCGCCGATCAGCGGCGAAGCGCTGGTGGAACTGGCACGGCAGTACAACACGGCCAACGCCATCATCATGCGCCTGTCGCGCGCGATCGATGAATCGGCCCTGAACGCCATCATGACCGGTGGCGTGGTGCTGAAGATGGACAACATCGAGCAGGCCACCGCTACCGCGGAAGAACTGAAGAAGGCCATCAACGACATCAACATCGACGTGCAGGCGCGCGTGGATGAGCATAGCGAGAAGGTGGCGCTGCATATTCATCGTCGCCAGCATGGCAACATCAAGGCCACCGTGATCGATGCGGACTTCGTGAGCGGCCCGGATTACCAGCAGCTGTCGACGGCGGCCGAGACCTTCAAGGGACTCATCGGCAAGGGTGCCATCGTGGCGCGCGGCCAGGGCGAGAAGCGCAAGGAATCGGTCATCACCGAATTCCGCCAGGCCATGGCCTGGTTGCGTGATGAGGCTGAGCGTGGCGTCAACAAGCAGCGTTACAAAGGTCTGGGTGAGATGAATCCCGAGCAGCTGTGGGAAACCACCATGGATCCGACTGTGCGCCGTTTGCTGAAGGTGCAGATCGAGGATGCGATTGCTGCGGATCAGATCTTCATGACCTTGATGGGCGATGATGTGGAGCCGCGTCGGGCGTTTATTGAATCTAATGCGTTGCAGGCGGGGAATATTGACGTTTGATCTCAATCGGTCGATCCGCCAGAGCACCTTTTAGCAGACATAGAAGGTGACTCGATAAACGACAAAGCCAACCCACGGGTTGGCTTTGTCGTTTATCACCAGCCAGATGCGCAGGAGCATGCGCCAGCACGATTGGCCGCATCGGCACGCGCAACTGAACTCGCTCGATCCGGCAACGGTGATGCTACTTCTATTGAAGAGTTTCACCCGCGCCGGATTTTGCGAAGCCAGGTATCCCACGACTCAATTCGTATGGACGGATGAGTGTTCCGTTCGAAGTCAGGACGCTTCTTGCTCTCCTCGAGGTCGTCTTTTGTTCTTCCGCCGATAACGTCATATCTGATATTGATATCCTTATCCGGGTCTACGAGCAGTCGTCCGTCTAGCCAGCGACGACCGTTCGGCGTAGTTCTTCCTGCGTGCCGATGGCACGGTCTGGCTGAGCTCTTTCAGACCTCCACCCCGAACATCAACATTCATATCAAAAACGTGCTGGATGAGCGGGAGTTGGCGAAAGTTCGAACTGTTAAAGATGGCTTAATAGTTCAAACCGAGGGCAGTCGCCAGGTCCAACCCGAGCGTTGCCGGATTGGGAGGCTCGCAAGGCGGAGCTGTTGCTCAATCGGTAAGGCGCTGACTGAGCGCCATGACGGAATCGTTGAAGCTGGACGGGAGCTGACATCCTCTGCGAAACCTGATGTCGTTCACCTGCATGACGCGCAATGAACAACCGGTATGGCTCGTCCCTGATACTCCCGGATTCAATCCAAAGAACATTACCCCTGACAGTTCTCAACTTCAGTATTTCGCAATGTAAATAATCTCAATTCCTCATGGCGTCTGTCTTTGCACCCGACTACCTCGCCCATTGCCATCCCGCCACAAAATTCTCACCACCCCACACAAATCCTTGCGGTTCCCCGCTCGCTTGAATAACATCAACTGAACAATTCGAGCCCACACCGCCATGAGTAGAGACAAGTCGAGCGCCCGAAGCGTAGCTGCGGTCTTGCTCGTCCTGGCGATGAGTCTGCTCTGCGCCGCCTTCGCCCGCGCCCAATCACCCGCCGCCAATGCGCAAGTCATCGAGATCAAACTCGCCGATCTCAATGACGACAATCCCCTGATCAACTACCGCAAGGCCGTCCTCGAACTGGCCATGCGTGCCAGTGGCCGCCCCTTTTCCATCAAGGGCTGCCAGGTGGCCGATGTGGCGACCTCCGACCAACGCTATGTGGAACTGGTCCAGACCGGACAGTATTGCAATCTGCTGGCGACCTCGGCAGGCAGCGGGATGACGCGCTCGCTGCAAGCCATCCCCTTCCCCATCTACCTCGGTGGCGGCGGCTACCGCGTGCTGCTGGCCAACCGCCACAGCCTGGAGCGTGCCCGCAGCATCCGTAGCCTCGATGATCTGCGCGCCTTCACCATCGGCTCCGGTATCGGCTGGGTCGATACCAGCATCATGCAGTCCAACCAGCTCAAGGTGGTCCAGAGCAACTACCTGAACCTGTTCGAGATGCTCAAGGCCGGCCGTTTCGATTTCTACAACCGCTCCATCTTCGAGGCCGCCAGTGAACTGGAAACCTACGATCCCGCCCACCAGCTGGCCATCGTGCCCGACCTGCTGCTGTACTACCCGGCCGACCTGTTCTTCTATACCACGCCCGGCCGCGACGATATCCGCGACGCCCTGCTTGATGGCCTGCGCAAGATCCATCGCAACCGCGCCCTGCTCGACCTCATCCAGAAACACCGCTCCACGCGCGACGCGCGCCTGGCCATGCTGGGGACACATCCGCGCGTAATCGAACTGAAGAACGATCGCCTCACCCCCATCGAACACCAGGCGATCCAGACCTACAAGATGGACTGGTTCAAATAGTCCATCAAGCCATCTTCCAACTCTGACCCGTACGGCCCGCCATGCTCAAGAAGACAACCAGCCTCGGCCTCTATATCGCCTGCGCGCTGCTGGTGGCCTTGAGCTTGCCGGTGGTGATCGCCCTGACCGTGCTCAACGACACGCGCGAGCAGCAGATCCGTCAGGAAATGACCGACCTGGTCGACGAAAAAAGCCAGACCCTGGCGCACAGCCTGCTGCTGCCGGTATGGAACCTCGATCAGTCCGGCATGATGGCCCTGCTGCAAGGAAGTATGCTCGATACCCAGGTGGTCTCGGTGGAAGTGCGCGACCCCGAGGACAGAATCCTCGTACGCAAGCAAGAACCGCTGCGCAGCATGGGCAATCTGCTCACGCGCACACTGCCCCTGACCATCCAGCAGCCGGAACGCCTGATCACGCTCGGTAGCGTGCAGGTGGTGGTGTCCGATGCTCAGCTGCAGCACAAGCTCGCCGCCGACAAGCGCTTCCAGACACTGGTGCTGCTGGCGCAGGCCGTGGCCGCCCTGCTCATCATCGGACTGCTGGTCTATCGCCGCATTCTCGCGCCCATCCGCAAGCTCACCATCGCCGCAGGACACATCGAGCGCGGGCACTTTGATACCCGCATCGCACTCCCGCAAAAGGATGAGATTGGCCTCCTGGCACACCGCATGGATGCCATGCAGATCAGCCTGAAGACCCTCTTCGACGAACAGGCGGCGATTCTCGGCAACATCCCGGCTGGCGTTCTGTTCGTGCGTGATGGACGGATTGCCTTCGCCAATGAGGCTGCGCAATCCATGCTGGCGCTTAACGGCGCCGCGCTCACCAGCTTGTCCAGTGCACAGATCTTCGAGGATGCGCAGCACCAGAGCGTCTACGTCAACCAGACCTTGGTGCGTCCGCGCGGCGCGGCCGGCGAGATCGTTCTGCTCAAGCGCGCCGATGGCCGCAACTTCCCCGCTGAACTGCATACCTCGCTCATCGATGGTAGTCGCCAGAGTGATCAGATCTGGGTCATCATCGATGTCTCCGAACGACTGGAAGCAGAAAGCCGCATTGACCGCCTGGCCTTCTATGACCCCGTGACCGAGTTGCCCAACAAGAAGCTGTTCCTGGATCGCCTGCGGCGTGGCCTGGGGCGGCAGCAGTCACATGGCTTGCCGCTGGTGGTGTTCTACATGGAAGTGCATCGCGCCGACCTGTCGCACGGCCTGCTCAAGACCGATGATGCGGACCGGCTCTTCAAGGAATGTGCGAGACGGCTGGGGGCCTGTGTCGCCGCCGACCAGACCCTGGCACGGCTCGATGGCGAGCGCTTTGCGCTGGGCTGCGATCTGGCCGTCAGCGAACTGGCTGACGGCATCCACTTCTGCGAAGCGCTGGCCAACCGCCTCATGGCCGCACTGGCCGAACCGCGCGGGTCCACAGTGAGCTTCCCCTACTCCCTCAACATCGGCATCAACATCCTGCGCGGCGACGTGCAATCGGCCGAGGAAGCCGTAATGCAGGCCAAGCTGGCCATGGTGCAGTCGCTGGCTGCGGGCCGCAATGTCTTCCGCTTCTTCGATCCGGCCATGCAGGCCCTGGCCAGCCAGCGCAGCGCGCTGGAAGTGGAACTGCGCACAGCGGTGGCGCAGCACCAGTTCGTGGTCCATTACCAGCCGCAGGTCACCTTCGATGGTCACGTCGTGGGAGCCGAGGCGCTGGTGCGCTGGCAGCATCCGACCAAGGGGATGGTGTCCCCGGCGTTGTTCATTCCGGTGGCCGAGCAGCTGGGATTGATGGAGGAGATCGGCCACCAGGTGTTGGAAGCCATCTGCCAGGACCTCGAAACCTGGCACCGCGAAGACCTGGGGCAGGAGCTGGTGGTGGCGGTCAATGTCTCGGCGCAGGAATTCAAGGTCGATCATTTCGTGGCACGTTTCCACGAAACCATCCGCCAGCACCGCATCAGCGCCAGGGCAGTGAAGGTGGAGCTGACCGAAAGCATGATGGTCGAGCGCATCGATGAGGTCATCGAAAAAATGAATGACCTCAAATCACATGAGGTCGCCATCTCGCTCGATGATTTCGGGACCGGCTATTCCTCGCTGTCCTATCTCGGCCGCTTTCCCATCGATCAGATCAAGATCGACCAGAGCTTCGTGCGACGGATGCAGGACGATGCGGCTACCGGCAGCATCATCCGCAGCATCATCATGCTGGGCCAGAGCCTGGGGCTGTCCATCATCGCCGAGGGTGTGGAGACCATGGAGCAACGCGACATGCTGCATGCGCAGGGCTGCACGCTGTATCAAGGCTATTGGTACGGCCGCCCCATGCCGGGCGAGCAGTTCACGACGCTGCTGGAAGGCAGACGGATTGCTTCCTGAGCATTGCCCTGGCGAACAGGAAGACCTGCAGCAAAACCTGCAAAAAAGCCAAACGAAAACGCGTACCAGAAAGTTAAAAAAAGGCGTAACGCAATGGGGCGCACCTGGCGCCCGCCCGGCGCATTCAAGTCGAGATGTCGATGCTCAGCGCGAATCCTCGCTTGGCAGTGAAAGAAGACTGGTCCGCATGAGGTCAGGCAGTTCCATCTCCAGCGCGAAGGCCAGGGCCTCCATGTTGTCGACGGAAATATTCCTTTCCCCTCGCTCGACTTCGCTCAGGTAGGTGCGACTGATGTCAGCGCGGAAGGCCAGCTCTTCTTGTGACATCTCTTTCAGCCGGCGTACCCTGCGGACGTTTTGTCCGAAGATGACGCGGGCGCTCGGTGGAGTCTCTGAATTTTTCATGAGCGCAAGGATCGGTGCGGCTAGGGGTGACGGTCGATTAGCTACAATTACAAAGGCACAAACTATCGGTGACAATCACTTATACGCCTGAATGTCGTGATGAATAATCGAAATTTATCGAGATTCCTGCCGAACTTTCAGTAGGCATTTTTCGAAAAACTACTAGTGATCTTTCGAAATTCTTCAGAACTTTGTACTTTGTTTTGACTCCCCGTCTCATGCCGCGAGCATCTCGCCCGGCATTTCTCACGCCATGCCATGGATAAACAACAAACCTTGCGCCATACCAAGCGTCTCGCCCTGGCTTGCCTGCTGGGATCGGCGCTGCTGTTCGTGCTCGCCTCGCTGTTGCCACCCTCTGTCTGGAGCGCTCTGCTGCGCGCCATGGCCGAGGCTGCCATGGTCGGGGCGCTGGCCGACTGGTTTGCGGTGAGTGCCCTGTTTCGTCGCATTCCCTTGCCGTTTCTGGCGCGCCACACGGCCATCATCCCGCGCAACAAGGACCGCATCGCCGACAGCCTGGCGGTCTTTGTAGAAGAAAAATTCCTCAGTCCCCAGTCGCTGCTTGGGCTGGTACGCCGCCATGATCCGGCACAGTGGCTTTCTGCGTGGATGGCCGCGCCCGAGAATGCCGCGCGCCTGGGGAGCTACATGGCGCAGGCCGTGGGCGGCGTGCTCACGCTCACCGATGACCGTCGCATCCAGGGCTTCGTGCGCGAGGCCCTGCAGACTGCGCTGGGCAAGCTGGACCTGTCGCATTCACTGGCCAGCATTCTCGATACGCTCACGCTGGAGGGGCGCCATCAGCAATTGCTGGACCGCGCCATCGTGGCGCTGGCCGAGCTGCTCAACCGCGAACAGACACGGGCCTTCATCGCCGAGCGCATGGTGGAATGGTTGCAGCGGGAATATCCCAAGATCGAGAAACTGCTGCCCTCGAACTG
This sequence comes from Herbaspirillum sp. FG34, assembly GCF_057809315.1. Taxonomy (NCBI): domain Bacteria; kingdom Pseudomonadati; phylum Pseudomonadota; class Betaproteobacteria; order Burkholderiales; family Oxalobacteraceae; genus Herbaspirillum; species Herbaspirillum sp. FG34. The sequence goes on from NZ_JBMDJS010000014.1 coordinate 81,939, forward strand.
GATCGGCGAAAAGTCCGCCGATACCCTCGCCGACATCCTCGACAAGCTGCTCACCGGCATCGCCAATGATCCGCAGCATTCGCTGCGACAGGCCTTCGACCACCAGCTGGCCGGCTTCGTGGCGCGGCTCAAGGACGATCCGGCCCTGCGCGCACGTGCCGAAGAGATCAAGCACGAGATCGTGCAGGGCGAGGCAGTGAACGCCTATGTGGCGAGCCTGTGGGACAGCCTGCGCCAGTGGCTGCGGCAGGACCTGGCGCGTCCCGATTCGGCCCTGCATGCCCGGGCCAGCGCCGCCACCCGCTGGATCGGCCTTGCCCTGCAGGATGATGCCCCGCTGCGCGCCTCGCTCAATACGCATCTGGAACAGGCCATCGCCAGTCTCGGTCCGGAGGTGGCCCAACTGCTCACGCGCCATATCAGCCACACCATCAAGCAATGGGATACGGCCGAGCTGTCACGCCAGATCGAACTCAACATCGGCCGCGACCTGCAGGCCATCCGCATCAACGGCACCCTGGTCGGCGCATTGATCGGGGCCCTGCTGTTCGGCTTGTCGTGGCTGATGCAATGGCTGGTGCACGGGGTCTGAGCCCATCGCTTCAGGGGGCCCGCTCTGCGCTTTCCTTGAGCGCCTTGCGCATGATCTTGCCGGTGGCCGTAGTGGGCAGCGCATCGACGAAGGCGATTTCGCGCGGATATTCATGCGCTGCCAGTTGCGAACGCACATGCTCCTGCAGGGCCTTCACCAGGGCGGCTTCTGGAGCATGTCCCTCCTTGAGGACGACAAAAGCCTTCACCACCTCCGTGCGCAGGGCATCCTTGACCCCCACCACCGCCGCAATGCGCACCGCCGGGTGACGCATGAGGCACTCCTCGATGGGCGCCGGGCCGATGCGGTAGCCGGCACTGGTGATGACATCATCGTTGCGGCCCAGGTAGCGGATGTAGCCGTGCGGGTCCATGTTGCCCAGGTCCCCCGTGAGCAGGAAATCGCCTGCGAACTTTTCGCGCGTGGCCTCTTCATTGCGCCAGTAGCGCAGGAACATCACCGGATCCGGCGCGCGAATGGCGATGTTGCCCACTTCGCCGCGCGGCAGGACATGGCCCTCCTCATCCACGATCTGCACGTCATGTCCCGGCACCGCCCGCCCCATGCTGCCGGAGGCACCGGGATAGAGCTGCGCGCAGGACGATACCACCAGATTGCATTCGGTCTGACCGTAGAACTCATTGATGGTCAGGCCCAGTGCCGTCCGACCCCAGGCGATCAGATCGTCGCCCAGCGTCTCGCCGCCACTGGCCACGCTGCGCAGCGCGAAGTCCCATTGCGCGCGCGGATCGGGCGTGCTGCGCAGCATCTTCAGTGCGGTCGGCGGGAAGAACACGTTGCGTACCGCGTGCCGCGCCAGCAAGCCGAATACGGTCGCAGCGTCGAATTTCTCCAGCCGCCGCGCCACCACCGCCACGCCGTGATACAGCGAGGGCAACAGCACATCGAGCAGGCCGCCGATCCAGGCCCAGTCGGCGGGTGTCCAGAAACGGTCGCCCGGCTGCGGGAAACTGTCGTGCGAGACTTCCACGCCCGGCAGGTGCCCCAGCAGCACCCGATGCGCATGCAGCGCACCCTTGGCCTTGCCGGTGGTACCGGAGGTATAGATGATCATGGCCGGATCATCGGCCAGCGTGATGACCGGCTCGAACACGGCCGGGGCAGCGCGCAGACGGTCCCAGAAATCGGTGGTCTGCGGCAGCACGATATCGGACTGCTCCACGCAGAACACTACCTTCAGCGCCGGCAGTTCGCCTGCGAGATGGACCTTGTCCATGCCGGAGGCATCGGTGACGAGGGCAGAAGCTTCGCTGTTGTCGAGCCGATAGGCGATGGCTTCCGGCCCGAACAGGTAGAACAGCGGCACCGTCACCGCGCCCAGCTTGTAGGCGGCGATGTGGGTGATGACGGTTTCGATGCGCTGGGAGAGATAGATGCCGATGCGGTCGCCGCGTTTGATGCCGGCCTCGCTCAGCACGTTGGCGAACTGGTCGCTCAGCCGCTTGAGCTGGTCGAAGCTCCAGGTCGTGACCGTGCCATCGGCGTCCTCGGCGATGATGGCCGGCCGGTCGCTACCATCGGCCCAGCGGTCGCAGGCGGCCAGGCCGATGTTGAAGTACTCGGGGATCTGCCAGTCATAGGCAGCGGGGGCGTCGGCACGATAGTGGGCCGAGGTGATGGCGGGGCGTGGCGCGAGGTCTGGTGGCACGTCTTGTCTCCTATGGGGGTTCGATGGGCCCTGCCTGCATGGGGCCGGGCTCCGCATGTGCCGGTCGGGCCGGCACGTCGCCTATCATAGCGCCCCCGCCGAGGATCGGCATGGCACAACAAAACGACATCCACGCAATGTCCTTCGTCGAACTCTGACGAGTTTGCCGCGCAACCTCTGCCGCTTCTCCCCATGGCGCGTCGGGCTCCTCTAGCATGGCCCCTCCTCTCGCCATCTCCCGTTCAGCCCGCGCATCGTCCGTGCTCCCGGATGCCGCCCGGACGGATTCTCCAGCAAGGATCTCCGCATGCCTTACCGCACGCTCTCCGAGGCTTTCATCACCTGGACGCAACAGGCCCGCGCCATCCGGCTGCGCTTGCCGCAGTCGCACCAGTTCTTGCAGCAGGCGCTGCTGGTACGGCAGGTGACAGGCCGCGAATCGGTCTGCGGTACCAGCGAGCATGAGTTGCTGTGCCTGTCGCCGCATGAAGACCTGCCGCTCAAGGACTTCATGGCGCTGCCGGCAGAGATCCGGCTGGTCACCGACCAGGGGCGACTGCGCACGGTGTGCGGTTTCATCGCCGAAGCTGATGCGGACCAGATCGATCACGAACTCAGCGGCTACCGCCTGGTGCTGCGCGATGCCTTGAGCCTGCTCGGGCAACGGATCAACACCCGAGTGTTCCTGCGCGCCAGCGAGACGGACGTGACTCAGGTACTCATCAACGAATGGCGCCAGCGCAGCTCGCTCCTGGCCAGCAGTTTCGAGGTCGACTGGTCGCTGCTGGCGGAGCAGTATCCGGCGCGTGAATTCATCATGCAGCACAACGAATCCGACGCCGACTTCCTGCGGCGCCTGTGGAAGCGGCGAGGCATCGGCTGGTTCATCCGTCCGGGCGAGCCGTCCCCGCCTGGCCAGATCGGTAGTCCTCGGCATGTGCTGGTGCTGTTCAACGATCCCCTGCAGCTGCCGCGCAACGCGGCCGGCACCGTCCCTTACCGGCAGGATCACGCGCCCGGTGCGCAGGACGGCATTGTGCGCTGGCGCGCCATGCGTCGCCAGCGCGCGGGCAGTGTCAGCCGCCAGACCTGGGACCATGCCCGGAATGGGCCCCTAAACAGGGAAGTGAACATCTCTGCCGAGCAGGGGGAACTGGGTGACCGTCTCGCCCTGCTGCTGGACGACTATCTCGTCGAGGCACCGCACATCGCCGATGATGGTGAAGATTTTGACCAGATTTCGAAGACGCGCATGCAGCGGCTGGCGCAGGAGACCAAGACCTTCCAGGCTGATTCCACCGTGCGGGCCTTGCGGGTGGGCGAATGGATCAGCGTGGAGGATCACCCCGAACTGGACGCACATCAGCCCCACGAGCGCGAATTCGTCATCACCCGGCTGGCCTTCCATGCCGAGAACAATCTTCCGGCTTCGCTGGACCAGCGCCTGCAGCAAGCCACGCAGCATGAGCAAAGCGCGCTGACGGAGCTGGCGTACTTGCGCCAGCTTTGCCGCGAGCAGGGCCGGCGTTATCTGAATCGCTTCAGCTGCGTACGCCGTGGCATACCGTTGGTGCCGCCCTTTGACCCGCGGGTGGATCTGCCCCGGCCTTGTCTGCAGAGTGCCCATGTCGTCGGTCCGGCGGGCGAAGAGCTGTACTGCGATGCGCTGGGCCGCATCAAGCTGCGCTTTCCCGGCACCCGCATGCAGGATCACCAGCATGCCCGTGGTGCCGGCGCCAGCGACAGCGAACGCGATTCCGCCTGGGTGCGCGTGGCCAGTCACTGGGCCGGGCGGCAATGGGGCGCGATCCATCTGCCGCGCGTGGGCGATGAGGTGCTGGTCGACTTCCTCGGCGGCGATCCTGACAAGCCCATCGTCATTGGCCGCCTCTTCAACGGCCAGTCGCTGCCACCGGCCTTCAGCCGTGTGGGCAGCCTGCCGGGCAATCGCTTCCTGGCCGGCATCAGGAGCAAGGAGATCCAGGGCCAGCGCTACAACCAGCTGCGCCTGGACGACACCCGGCACCAGATCAGCGCCCAGCTTGCTTCGCAACATGGGCAAAGCGAACTGAATCTCGGCTGGCTCACCCATCCCCGTAGCGAGGGCTACGGCGAGGCCCGTGGCGAAGGCGCCGAGCTGCGCACGGACCAGGCCCTGGCACTGCGGGGTGGACAGGGTGTGCTCATCAGTGCGGCCGCGCGCGATCAGGCCGCTGGTACGCAACTGGATCGCGCCGAGATGCTGGGTCTGCTGCACGTACTGCAGGAGGTGCAGCAGCAACTGGCAGCGCTGGCCGAGACCCATCATGCCGACGGCACCCGCCTGCAAAGCCTGAGCAGCCTGCGCGAGCGCCTCGACGCCTGGGAGGCTGGCAGCAATACGCAGCCAGAGGGCGGCGCTGGCGGCCAGCCTGTCGTAGCCGTGACTGCGCCGGCGGGCGTGGCCGTCACCAGCGAGGAAGGGGTGGCCATTGGCGCGCAGAAGGAGGTCGATCTCATCAGCGTGGGCAACACCCAGCTCTCCGTAGGCAGGAAGTTGCTGGCGCGCGTGGCCGAGGGCATCAGCCTGTTTGTGCAGCGGCTGGGTATCCGGCTGGTGGCCGCCAGCGGCCCGATGCAATTGCAGACCCATGGCGGGGACATCGAAGCGACATCAGCGCGCCGCATCGTCCTGACGGCTGCCGATGAAATCGTCCTGCAAGCCCCCAAGCTGCGCCTGTTGGCGGCAGGGGCGCAGATCGATCTGGGCGGCGGCGTCATCACCCAGCAGAGCCGTGGCGAGCACACCATCCGTTCGGCCGATTTCCATCACCTCAGCGGTGCCGACAGTGCGCCGCCTGGCGTGGAGCTACCGGCCAGCGCGCTACGTACCGACGAGCGCTTCATCCTGGCCCGGCGCGGCAGTGGCCGGCCCCACGTGCGGCAGCGCTATCGCATCGAGCTGGAGGATGGCAGCGTCATTGAAGGTGTCACCGACGAACAGGGCCGTACCGCGCTGAGCAAGGACATGGCCATGCGCATTGCGCGCCTGCGCATTGTGAAGGAGTAGACGATGAGTGGATCCGAACCGATGCGGCTGGTCGGCACGAGCTGGGATGAAGACGGCAATGATGTGGCGCAATCGGTGCTGACGGGGGAGAACATGAAGGTGCGGGCCTTGTGCCTGACCACACCGGAGGTGGTGGTCCCGATCCTGTTCGTGCCGGGCATCATGGGGACCAGGCTCAAGGTCATCGGACGTGACAAGGGAGCGGCATGGTTCCCGCCGGACAGTACCTGGGACGCCATCGTCTTGCTGCTCCAGCACCTGATCCGCACCTCGGCCGACCGGCAGCGCTTGCTCAATCCCGATCTGACCGAAGTGGATGAAGACGGACCTGCCTCGCCAGACGAGACCAGCAAGACGCTGCTTGCGCTGGCGCCTGGCGCGACCGATGCCGAGCGCATCAAGTGGCGTGGCTGGGGGCAACTCCATGCGGACAGTTACTTGCCGATTCTTTCGCTGCTGGAGACGAGCATGGCGCTGATCTTCGATCCTGCCAGCCAGGGGACCACGCTCACTTCTCATTGGAAAGAGTTGGTCATGGATCGCCAGGACGCGGCAAAACTGGGAGCGCAGAAGCCCTTCGTTCCGCTTGAGGAAGAGCAGTTGCGGGATGCGGCCGAGATGCTCTATCCGGTGCATGCGGTGGGCTACAACTGGCTGCAAAGCAACCGGGTGTCTGCCCAGAGATTGGCTGACGAGATCGAACGCATCACCGCGTATTACCGCAGCAAGGGCAAGCGTTGCGAGCAGGTGATTCTGGTCACGCACAGCATGGGCGGGCTGGTTGCACGGGCTTGTGCCCTTCTGCCCGGAATGAATGAACGCATTCTGGGCGTGGTGCATGGGGTGATGCCGGCCATCGGCGCACCCGCGACTTACAAGCGTATGCGCGCCGGGTTTGAAGGCGCGGCGCAGATCATCCTCGGGCGCAATGCCGCCGACTGCACGGCAGTGATGGCCAATGCGCCGGGTCCCTTGGAATTGCTGCCCACGGCGCAATACAAGACCTGGACCAACCGTGGCGAGCGGCATTGGCTGCGGGCCAGTTATCGGGCCATTGGACAGCGGGGCATGCCTGAGGAGATGGATAGCTTTCTTGGAGAGGACGATCCCTACGCGAAGATCTATCTCAACAATTCCGCGGATTGGTGGAAATTGGTGCGGGAGGATTTGGTTGATCCGGCTGGGAGAGAAGATGAGGAGCGAGCGAGGAGGGAGGGGAAGGTGTTGGTTCAAGAGGATCGGGAGTCCTCTGACTTTGATCAATTCAAAGACAACATGGACATTGCTCGGACACTTCATCAATTGATTGAAGACCGCTATCACCCTAATACCTATGCGTATTACGCCGCTGATCCACAGCGTCCAGCGTGGAACGAGATCAACTGGAAATGCGCGCCAATGGTGCCCGGCGATCCCGCGAAAGCGCAACTGGCAGAAGATGATTTGAATGGAATGTTGGAGCTGCGCTTCGGCGAGTATCACCTCCATTACTTCACGCTTCAGAACGGTACTGGACCAGGGGATGGTACGGTCCCGGCGGAGTCGGGTGGCGCGCCAAAGTCTCATGTTGTCCAGATATTCAAGCATGAAGGAAAGCTGAAATCTCATGACAGCTATGACCATCAGTTTTCCTATAACGCCAAGATTGGGCAGGCGGTCACCCTCCATTCCATCGTCAGAATTGTTAGTACTTCGGCGAATTTGAAAACACCCTCCTGAGAGAAATGATCGTGAAAAAATTGCTTCGCCTCATCACCATTCTGAGCGTAACTATTTGGTTATTTTTATCTGGAGATATCTCCTCTCAAAAAGGATTGCAGATCATGAACACTGCCCAGGCAAGTGAATCCGTTCCGGGTTTTTCCACCTTTTGTATTGGCCGCTTCCTGCTTGATATGCCAGCGGGATCGGTGCTTAGCGGCGGTAACTATCGTTACGACTTCGCGCGGTTGGATAAGCCAAAAGTGATGAACCTGGACGAATTCGAGGCGGACATGGTCGCCAAGGAAAAGGCGCTCAAATCGACGAAGCATCAAATCGAACCAAGCTTGTTACGCTTGTTGATCAAACCAGATCCGCATTCATGGATCTTCGTTTATTGGGAGGAGAGCTTCAGTACGTCTATAGCGCAGGTGGAGGGATACCGCTGGATTGATGGAACACGTTATCTGTTCAAGAAGAAGGCGGGCATGAGCAAGCCGCGGACTGGCACGATGAGCCGGCAGGACTACGCCGTCGACCGCATGCGCAAGATTCTCTCCAGCCTACATAAACGGTCAAACAACGACATCCCCGCAGAGCCTGGCTACTGCTTCGAAGAGGGCTTCATCGCCAACCCTGAATGGGAAATGGAAGAAGCCGCCATCGACATCGAGATCGCCGGTCACCCTGATGCCTACGTTTCGGTCTGGTTCTATCCCCTCTCCCGCCGAGCACACAGTGAACCCTTGCTGGACCGTGTAGGCGGCGTGCTGCAAATGCTGGGCCGCATGGCGACCTCCGTGCATGTGCTACGACGAGGCGACCGCAAGGTCGGCCCCTATCAAGGTCAGGAATTCCTGGTCACGGCCCCCAACAGCGGTGGTGTGCGCGGCCATAGTTTTCTCTGGGAGACCGAAGGGGATGGCACCCTCGACACCCCCGCACTCAAGATTGAGATGACCACCGGCTCCCGCGACAAAGACGGTAATCCGCAACAAACCAGACTGAGCAATGAACAGGCCATGAGGCTATGGGACCAGGTACTGGATAGTTTCCGCCTGCGCCCTGTGGTTGCTCCCCAAGAAAAGCAGCAATGATTCGGCCTGTTGCCAATCATCGGATTTGCTAGTGCCTAGGAATGCGCCCCTGTGTGAGAAATGACCATGAAGAGAACGCTTCGCCCCATCCTATTTTTGGCCCTGTTGGCTTTGTTATGGCTCGCGGATATCTCGCTACAAACGGGCTCAAGCATTATGAAATCAGCTTACGCAAGTGAGCCTGTTCGGGACGTCTCGACCTTTTGTACCGGGCGCTTTCTCCTCGACCTGCCAGCAGGCTCGGTCGTCAGCGGTGGCAATTATCGCTACGACTTTGTACGGCTGGATAAACCCAAAGCCATGAGTTTGGAGGAGTTCGAGGTAGAAATGGCTTCCGAGGAAAAGACACTGAGCTCGACAAAGCATAAGGTCGAGCCCAGTCTATTGCGCTTGTTGGTAAAGCCAGATCCGTATTCGTGGATTTTCGTCTATTGGGAGGAGAGCTTTGTTACATCAATAGCGCAGGTAGACGGATATCGGTGGATTGATGGGACACGTTATCTTTTCAAGAGCCATGCAGGCATGAGTAAGCCTCGTACCGGCACGATGAGTCGCCAGGACTACGCCATCGAAGGCATGCGCAAGATGCTCTCCAGCCTAAGAAAAAGATCGACGAATGATATCCCTACAGAACCCGGCTATTGTTTTGATGGCGGCTTCATCGCCAACCCCGAATGGGAAATGGAAGAAGCCGCCATCGATATCGATATCGCTGGCCACCCTGATGCGTATGTTTCTGTCTGGTTCTATCCCCTTTCCCGCCGAGCACACAGCGAACCCTTGCTGGACCGCGTAGGCGGCGTGCTGCAAATGCTAGGCCGTATGGCGACTTCCGTGCATGTGTTACGACGAGGCGACCGCAAGGTCGGCCCCTACCAAGGTCAGGAATTCCTGGTCACTGCCCCCAACAGCGGTGGTGTGCGCGGCCATAGTTTTCTCTGGGAGACCGAAGGCGAAGGCACGCTCGATGCCCCTGCGCTCAAGATCGAATTGACCACCGGCCATCGCGACAAGAATGGCAATCCGCAACAAACCAGACTGAGCAATGAACAGGCCATGAAGCTGTGGGACCAGGTACTGGATAGTTTCCGTCTGCGCCCTGTGGTTGCTCCCCAAGAAAAGCAGCAATGATTCGGCCTGTTGCCAATCATCGGATTTGCTAGTGCCTAGGAATGCGCCCCTGTGTGAGAAATGACCATGAAGAGAACGCTTCGCCCCATCCTATTTTTGGCCCTGTTGGCTTTGTTATGGCTCGCGGATATCTCGCTACAAACAGGCTCAAGCATTATGAAATCAGCTTACGCAAGTGAGCCTGTTCGGGACGTCTCGACCTTTTGTACCGGGCGCTTTCTCCTCGACCTGCCAGCAGGCTCGGTCGTCAGTGGCGGCAATTATCGCTACGACTACGCGCGGCTGGATAAATCCAAAGCCATGAGCCTGGAAGAATTCGAGGCGGAAATGGCCGTAATGGAAAAGAAGCTGAGGACGACAAAGCATGAAACCGAGCCCAGCCTGTTGCGTTTATTAATTAAGCCGGACCCACACTCATGGATCTTCGTCTATTGGGAGGAGAGCTTTATTTCGGAAGTAGTGCAGGTAGACGGATACCGCTGGATCGACGGCACACGCTATCTTTTCAAGAAGGAGGCAGGCATGAGCAAGCCTCGTACCGGCACGATGAGTCGTCAGGACCGCGCCATCGAGCGCATGCAAAAGATTCTCTCAAACCTGCAAAAGCGCTCAACCCATGACGTTCCGACTGAGCCCGGTTATTGCTTCGAAGATGGCTTCATCGCCAACCCCGAATGGGAAATGGAAGAAGCCGCCATCGATATCGATATCGCTGGCCACCCTGATGCGTATGTTTCGGTCTGGTTCTATCCCCTTTCCCGCCGAGCACACAGCGAACCCTTGCTGGACCGCGTAGGCGGCGTGCTGCAAATGCTGGGCCGTATGGCGACTTCCGTGCATGTGTTACGACGAGGCGACCGCAAGGTCGGCCCCTACCAAGGTCAGGAATTCCTGGTCACGGCCCCCAACAGCGGTGGTATGCGCGGCCATAGTTTTCTCTGGGAGACCGAAGGGGATGGCACCCTCGACACCCCCGCACTCAAGATTGAGATGACCACCGGTCATCGCGACAAGAACGGCAATCCGCAACAAACCAGACTGAGCAATGAACAGGCCATGAAGCTATGGGACCAGGTACTGGATAGTTTCCGCCTGCGCCCTGTGGTTGCTCCCCAAGAAAAGAAGCAATGATTCGGCCTGTTGCCAATCATCGGATTTGCTAGTGCCTAGGAATGCGCCCCTGTGTGAGAAATGACCATGAAGAGAACGCTTCGCCCCATCCTCGGTTTGGCCCTGTTGGCTTTGTTATGGGTCGCGGATATCTCGCTACAAACAGGCTCAAGCGTTATGAAATCAGCTTACGCAAGTGAGCCTGTTCGGGACGTCTCGACCTTTTGTACTGGTCATTTTTTGATTGATATACCAGCAGGCTCGGTCGTCAGCGGTGGCAATTATCGCTACGACTACGCGCGGCTGGATAAACCTAAAGCCATGAGCCTGGAGGAGTTCGAGGCGGAAATGGTAGCCAAGGAAAAGGCCCTAAGATCGACAAAACATAAGGTCGAGCCCAGTCTATTGCGCGTGTTGGTAAAGCCAGATCCATACTCAAGGATCTTCGTGTACTGGGAGGAGAGTTTTATTACTTCAATAGCGCAGGTGGACGGATACCGCTGGATTGACGGTACACGTTATTTGTTCAAGAGCGAGGCAGGCATGAGCAAGCCTCGTACCGGCACCAAGAGCTATCAGGAAGACGCCGTCGAACGCATGCAAGCAATACTCGCTGGCCTGCGCACACGGTCAACGCATGAGATTCCCACAGAGCCCGGCTATTGTTTTGAGGGCGGCTTCATCGCCAACCCCGAATGGGAAATGGAAGAAGCCGCGATCGATATCGATATCGCTGGCCACCCTGATGCGTATGTTTCGGTCTGGTTCTATCCCCTTGCCAGGAGCGCACACAGCGAACCCTTGCTGGACCGTGTAGGCGGCGTGCTGCAAATGCTGGGCCGCATGGCGACTTCTGTGCATGTGTTACGACGAGGCGACCGCAAGGTCGGCCCCTACCAAGGTCAGGAATTCCTGGTCACGGCCCCCAACAGCGGTGGTATGCGCGGCCATAGTTTTCTCTGGGAGACCGAAGGGGATGGCACCCTCGACACCCCCGCACTCAAGATTGAGATGACCACCGGCTCCCGCGACAAAGACGGCAATCCGCAACAAACCAGACTGAGCAATGAACAGGCCATGAAGCTATGGGACCAGGTACTGGATAGTTTCCGCATGCGCCCCGTCATCGAGACAAAAGAAAGCCGGCCATGACCACTCAGGAAAAGGGCCTCGGCCCCACGCGCCTGGTTCCGACCACCTGGGACGAACAAGGCAACGATGTTGCTCAATCGGTCTTGACCGATCAGCGCATGAAGGTGCGCGCCCTGTGTTTGACCAGCCCGGACATCGTGATACCCATCGTATTCGTGCCCGGCATCATGGGCACGCGACTCAAGCTCAAAGGCCGCGGCAAGGGGCCCGCGTGGTTTCCCCCGGAGGGCAAATGGGAAACCCTGGCGCTGGCACTCAAGCATGTCGGCCGCACGGCGGCTGATCGGCAGCGATTGCTCAATCCAGACAATACCGAGGTGGACGAAGACGGCCCGGCTTATCCCGACGACATCAGCAAGACGCTGCTGGCCTTTGCCCCTGGCAAGACGGATGCCGAGCGCATCAAGTGGCGGGGCTGGGGACAACTCCACGCGGACAGTTATTTGTCCATTCTTTCACTGCTGGAGAGCAGCATGGCCTTGATCTTCGATCCTGCAAGCCAGGGCAGGAAGCTGACTTCACATTGGCAGGAACTCGTCATGGCGCGGCAGGATGCGGCCAGGCTGGGAGCGCAGAAGCCCTTCACGCCGCTGCAGGAAAAGCAGTTGCGGCAGGCCGCTGAAGTGCTCTATCCGGTCCATGCCGTGGGCTACAACTGGCTGCAGAGCAACAAGGTCTCGGCACAGCGGCTGGCCAGGGAAATCGAACGCATCACCGCGTATTACCGCAGCAAGGCAAGAAGTTGCGAACAGGTGATCCTGGTCACGCACAGCATGGGCGGCCTGGTCGCGCGCGCATGTGCGCAGTTGCCGGAGATGGCCGAACGCATCCTGGGCGTGGTGCACGGGGTGATGCCGGCCATTGGCGCACCGGCCACCTACAAGCGGATCCGCGCCGGATTTGAGGGCGCCGGGCAAGTGGTACTGGGTCGCAACGGTGCCGAGTGTACGGCCGTGATGGCCAACGCGCCCGGACCGTTGGAACTGCTGCCGACGGCGCAATACAAGACCTGGAGCAACCGCGGAGAACGGCATTGGCTGCGCGTGAGCTACGTTGGCATGGGACAGCGCGGGATGCCTGAGGAAATGGAGCGTTTCCTGGGTGAGGGAGATCCTTACCGCAACATCTACCTCAATAATTCGGCGGATTGGTGGAAGTTGATTCAAGAGGAGTTGATTGATCCGGCGGGGAAGGAGGACAGGGAGCGCGCTAAAAGGGAAGGAAAGGTATTTTCCACCAAGACTCGACCTTCGCGGGACTTTGATCGGTTTGCAAGGACGATGAAATTGGCGCGGTCATTTCATCAACAGATTGAAGACTGCTACCACCCCAATACTTACGCGTATTACGCCGCTGACCAACGTCAACTTGCGTGGAACGAGATCCATTGGAAGTGCAGGCCGGAAGTCCTGGGTGATCCTCGTAAAGCGCAGCTCGTAGCGGATGATCTGAACGGGATGACGGAGCTACGCTTCGGCGAGGCCCAGCACCGCTACTGCATTATCCAAGACGGCACCGGTCCTGGAGACGGCACGGTCCCGGCGGAATCGGGAGCAGCCCCGAAGCCGCATGTCATACAGCTTTTCAAGCATGAAGGAAAGCTGAAAGGGCATGAGAGCTATGACCATCAGTTTTCCTACAACGCTCCGATTGCACAGGCGGTCACTCTCTATTCAATCATCAGGATCGTCAGTTCTTCCGCGCTGTTGGCGACGGCTTTCGGAGAAAAAGGATCATGAAGATATCTCTGCGTTCAAAGGTCTTCTTGGCCGCGCTCATCTTGATGTTCCTGTCTGGAGACCGTTCACCTTACCAAGGATTGCGCATCATGAATATTGCCCAGGCAAGCCGAGCTGTTCCTTCTGTCTCAACGTTTTGTACCGGTCGTTTTATGTTGGATATGCCAGCAGGTTCGGTACTGAGTGGAGGCAATTATCAATATGACTTTGCCAGGCTGGAGCCGCCCCAGGCCATGAGCCTGGAAGAATTTGGGGCAGAAATAGATGCCAAGGTAAACACGCTCAAATCAATCAAGCATGAAACCGACCCTAGTCTGTTGCGAATGCTGATCAAGCCTGATCAGCATTCGCGAATCTTGGTCTATTGGGAAGAGAGCTTTATTGATGAAATCGCGCAGGTAGAGGGATATCGCTGGATTGATGGCACGCGCTATCTATTCAAGACAGAGGCCGGCATGAGCCCGCCTCCTGTGGGCATGCCAAGTTATCAGGACGACGCGATAGAACGTATGCGTCTAACGCTTGCTGCCCTGCGTAAGCGAGCTACGCATGATATTCCCCAAGACCCCGGCTACTGCTTCGAAGGCGGCTTCATCGCCAACCCTGATTGGGAAAATGAAGAAGCCGGCATCGATATCGACATCGCTGGCCACCCCGATGCCTTTGTCTCTGTCTGGTTCTACCCGCTGGCCATGAGCGAGCACGACCGACCGCTGCTGGATCGCATGAGCAGCGGCTTGCAGACACTCGGCCATCTCGCCACCGCGGTACGCACGCTGCGCAAAGGCGAGCGCCAGGTCGGCCCCTACCAGGGCCAGGAATTCCTGGTCACCACGCCCAACAGCGGCGGCGGACGCAGTCACAGTTTCATCTGGGAGACTGAGGGCCAGGGCTCGCTCGATACGCCTGCCATCAAGATCGAACTGACGACCGGCCATCACGACAAGAACAGCAATGCGCAACCGACCAGGATGACCGATGCACAAGCCCTGCAGTTATGGGATGAGGTGCTCAACAGCTTCCGCATGCGCCCGACCCGGGGGCCGCAAGCCTCAAGCCCGTCGCCATGAGGCGCACAAGCCCTCGCCCTCTCCGACCCTTCCCCCTCCACCTCGAAAGGAATCCGCATGCCCAACATCATCCGCCTCGGCGACGCCACCTCCCATGGCGGCAAGGTCACGCAAGTCAGCGCCAGCCATTTCAAGGTCGGCGGATTGCCCGTGGCGCGGGTGGGCGACGTCTGCAGCTGCCCGCAGAAAGGACACGACAATTGCACCATCACCGAAGGACATCCCCATCACAAGATCGATGGCCTCGCCGTCGCCTACGAAGGCCACATGACCAGCTGCGGTGCCACGCTCATTGCCAGTACCGGCAACTTCAGTGCGCAATAGGGTGGCCCCGGAAGGCCGTCATGCTGCAGCGTCGCGCGATGGGAGGGCATCAGTTGCCCTGGCGGATTGTCAATCGCCCAGATCGATGGTCTCCGCCAGGCGCACTGCCCCGGGCGTCTCATACATGGCCGCCACCCAGGCCTGATCGGCATCTGCGGCATGCGCGTTGAGCGTAGCCGCAACGAACTGGATGGAAGCGCGATCCAGGCTGGCATAGGGATCGTCCAGCAGCGTGAGCGTGGCGTGGGCGGCGAAGGCCGCTGCCAGGTAGACCTTGCGCTTGCTGCCGGTGGAGAGCATGAAGAGCTTCTTCTCCAGATGCGGCGTCAAGGACAAGCCTTCGGTCAGCGCCGGCAACTGCGCGTGATCGAAATGCGGATAGCGTTCAGCCAATGCGGCAAACACTTCCGGCGGCGTCATCTGGTCATAAGCCTCGGTGCGCGGATCGATGAAGAACACCTGGCGGCGATAATTCTCAGGCTCGCTGTCCAGCCGCAGGCCGTTCAACTCCAGCACCCCGTCGCGCGCGGGCATCAAGCCGGCCAGCAGGTTGAGCAGCGTGGTCTTGCCGCGGCCATCGCCCCCGCGCACCAGGGTCACGCCGGGCGCAATGCGGGCCGAAAAATCCTGGAACAGATCCAGTCCGGGATAGGAAAAATTCAGGCGCGATACCAGCAGCAGCGCTGCACGGTCGGAAGCTTGGGTCATCGGTGGTGATCGTGGCGATGGGAAAGGGGAAGTCGATTGTGCTCAGGACCGCTGGCGCCGCGCCGCCTGGCGCTTGGCTTGCTCGGCAGCCTGCTTTTCCTTCCTGGCATCGGCCAGCATCGCCAGCGCCAACGCCAGCGGCGGATACAGCAGGATCAGGCCGCTCCAGTCGTGGTCCGACAGAAACATCAGCGCGGCAATACACAGGTCGACCGCCATCAGGACCATCAATGGCCACCCCACGGGCGCACCCAGGAAGGTCTTGTGTCGCTTGTTCTTGAAATACAGTGCCATGCCATTCACCCTGCTTTGTCGTTCGCTGCATGGCTGCCTGGCCGCGCCGCAGGGGCGCATTGACGGGCGGGCAACATGCTGGCGATGGGTTGTCTCCTGCCCGGGATTATAGAACCCATTTCATAAATAGGCGTGAGATGCGTTCTGTCCAGAAAGGGCGCTGGCCGCGTTGCGCTCCTTGCGTGTGGCACCGCCACACGACGCGTCGCGCGCCTTGCACTTCATCCCAAACGGGACTCGCTCGCACTCACGCCTATTGATGAAATGGGTTCTAGAAGATGTCGACCGCCAGGAGGACGCCCGGGGCACATCTTCCCATCCGGCAAAAATGGCCCAGCCTGTGGGAAAACAAAAAAAACGGTCCCGGCAACTGCCGGGACCGTCGTCCTTGGTCTTGCTACCGCAAGAAGGCAAATCAACGCGCCCTGGCGGCCCCCGGCCACATGCGCACCACCAGCGCCAGCACGGCAGCCAGCACGGCCAGCGCCACCACCGCGATCCAGCCCCACTGCGCCAGGGCCAGGCTGCCCAGGGCGGCACCGGCGGCCATGCCGATGAACATGCCCACGAACAGCACCGCATTCAAACGGCTGCGGGCGCCCGGTTCGATGCTGTAGACGATGGTCTGATGCGCCACCAGCGTGGCCTGCACGCCCAGGTCAAAGCCGATGGCGGCCAGTGCCAGCAAGACCAGTTGACCCTGCGTCGAGAACCACGGCGACAAGGCCATCGAGGCAAAGGACAGCGCCGCCAGGCTCACGCCCAGACGAGTCACCAGCTCCGGACCCTTCTTGTCGGAGATGCGGCCCGCAAGAGGCGCCGCCAGCGCACCGGCAGCACCGGCCAGGCCGAAGGCACCTGCAGCGGCGCTACCCAGATGGAAGGGCGCGCCATGCAGCATCACCGCCAGGGTCGACCAGAATGCCGAGAAACCGACCGACAGCAAGCCCTGGGCCAGCGCGGCACGACGCAGCGCGCCATGCTTCTTCACCAGGGTGCCGAGCGAACCCAGCAGCGCGCCATACGACAGGTGCGTAGTCGGATGGAAACGCGGCAGACCGCGCCAGGCGGCCAGACCGATGAGGGCGATACTGGCCGAGGCGCCGACGAACATGGCGCGCCAGCCGAAGTGCTCGGCCACGAAACCGCTCACCACCCGCGACAACAGGATGCCCAGCAGCAAACCGGTCATGACGGTGCCAACGATGCGACCACGATGCTGTTCCGGCGCCAGGGTGGCGGCGGCCGGGACGATGTCCTGGGCCAGCGTGGCCGTCAGGCCGATGGCCAGGCTGGCCGCCAGCAGTGCCCCGATGCCCGAGGCCGCACCAGCCAGCAGCAGGGCGACCGTCAGGATGGCCGCCTTGATGAGGATGATGCGACGGCGGTCATAGCGATCGCCCAGCGGCGCCAGCAGCAGGATGCCCAGCGCGTAGCCCAGCTGGGTCGACATCGGCACCATGCCCACGGCGCGCTCGGAGGCGCCGATGTCATCGGCCAGCACGCCCAGCATGGGCTGCGAATAGTAGAGCGAGGCCACGGCCAGGCCGGCACCGGTGGCCAGCAGCCCGATCAGTCCGACCGACGGACCGTGGGCATGGGGATGGGGAGAAGCCGCAGCGGCGGCGCCTGTATGCGTCTTGGGAATGCTGTTCATGATGGAACCTCGATAAGATGGGTCTGGCGGCCGGCCCGGGAAATCCCCCTCCTGCCAGCGTTGGAACGGATTGTCCGCCTCCCGGCTCGCATCTGGTAGTAGCGCCCACGGCAGAATTGTTATACGTTAGCCGTATGACCAAGCCTCTCTCCCCTGCCCCGAGCTTTTCCGCCACCGGCCTGACGGACCGGATCGAGCTGATCCAGACCTTCGTACGCATCGTCGAGGCCGGCAGCCTGTCGGCGGCGGCGGCCCAGCTCGCGACCACGCAACCCACCGTCAGCCGCCGTCTGCAGGCGCTGGAACGCTCGCTTGGGGTGCGCCTGCTGCAGCGCTCCACGCATGCCATGAAGATGACCGAGGACGGCGAACGCTGCTACGAGCGTGCCAAGGAACTGCTGGCCGGCTGGGATGAGTTCGAAAGCGAATTGCGCGGGGCCCGCCAGCATGCCGAAGGTACGCTGCGGGTGGTGGTGCCGCACGCCTTCGGTCAGAAGCAGCTGATCGCGCCCTTGTTGCAGTTCATGCAGCGCCATCCGCGCATCACGGTGGAGTGGTTGCTGCATGACCGGGCGGCCGATTTCATCAGCCAGGGCATCGATTGCGCCATCCAGGTCGGGGAGGTCAACGATCCCTCGGTGGTCGCCATCCACCTGGCCGAGGTCCCGCGCATGACGGTGGTAGCACCCTCCGTGCTGCAGGGGCGCGCCCTGCCCCGCCAGCCGGAAGACCTGGCCGGCTTCCCGTGGATCGCCATTCCCGCCTTCTACCGCCGCGAGATCACGCTGACCCACGCCACCAGCGGCGAGCAGCGCCAGGTGGGGTTTCGCCCGCAGCTGGTCACCGACAGCCTGTATGCGCTGCGCAACATCGTCATCGAAGGCATGGGTGTGGCCGTGGGTTCATCCTGGGTGCTGGCCGAAGACGTGGCCGCCGGCCGCCTGGTGCAACTGCTGCCCGAATGGGAGCCGGCGCCGCTGCCGGTGTCGCTGATGTACCCGTACCTGCACGTTTCTACCCGGCGCGGCTGCGCCACTTCATCGACACCATGAAGGAAGCCATGCCTGCCGTCGTGCACCAGGCCGTGGGACGGGGGGCGCCGGGCGTGGACCCGGGCGGGATATGAAGCTTCAGTCCAGTCGCATGGTCTTGTGGCTGGCGTAGTGCTGATGCCATGTGAAGGCTTCTGCCAAAAGATGGGGCGTATGTCCCCCGGCCCGGCAGGCGCGTTCGAAGTAATCGCGCAACTGCGGCCGGTAGTCCGGATGGCAGCACTGCTCGATCACCTTCACGGCGCGCTCGCGCGGCGCCAGGCCGCGCAGGTCGGCCAGGCCCCATTCGGTGACCAGCACATCGACGTCGTGTTCCGTGTGATCCACATGCGAGACCATGGGCACCACGCTGGAGATCGCCCCGTCCTTGGCCACCGACTTGGAGACGAAGATCGAGAGTTGCCCGTTGCGTGCGAAGTCGCCCGAGCCGCCGATGCCATTCATCATGTGCGTGCCGCCTACGTGGGTGGAATTGACGTTGCCGTAAATGTCGAATTCCAGCGCGGTATTGAGCCCGATGATGCCCAGCCTGCGCACCAGTTCCGGATGATTGCTGATTTCCTGCGGGCGCAATACCAGCTTGTCGCGATAGCGATCGAGATTGGCCAGGAAGTGCGCATACTTGGCCTGCGACAGGGTGATCGAGGAGGCCGAGGCAAAGGCCAGCTGGCCCGAATCGAGCAGGTCGATGGCGCTGTCCTGCAGCACCTCCGAATACATCACCAGATCGCGGAAGGGGGACTCCACCAGCCCGTGCAGCACCGCATTGGCAATCGTGCCGATGCCGGCCTGCAGCGGCGCCAGCGTGTGCGGCAGGCGTCCGGCTTCCACTTCGCATTCGAGGAAGTGGATCACGTGGCGCGCGATGGCGCGGGTCTCGTCGTCCGGCGGCAGCACCGAGGAAGGACTGTCGGGGGTCTCGGTGAGCACGATGGCCACCACCTTCTCGGGATCGAAGGGAATGGTCGGATGGCCGATGCGGTCACCTGCGGCCGTCAGCGGAATCGGCTTGCGCTCGGGGCGCGCTGCGGGCAGGTAGATGTCGTGCAGCCCTTCCAGCGCCAGCGGCATGCTGGTATTGAGCTCGATGACGATATGGCGCGCCTGCTCCACGAAGCTGGCCGAATTGCCCACCGACATGGTCGGCACGATGCCTTCTTCGGTAATGGCGGCGGCCTCGATGACGGCGATATCGATGCGCGAGGGCGTGCCGCTGCGCAATTGCTCGGCGGTCTCCGAGAGGTGCTGGTCGATGAACATGACCTCGCCTGCATTGATCTTCCTGCGCAGCGTCGGGTCCACCTGGAACGGCAGACGCCGCGCCAGCAGGCCCGCTTCGGCCATCAGTCCGTCGCTGCCATTGCCCAGCGAGGCACCGGTGATGACGGTGAAATGCAGTTCCTCCTGCGCCGCCCGGTCAGCCAGCGCGCGCGGCATGGCCTTGGCGTCACCGGCGCGGGTAAAGCCGCTCAGGCCGATGGTCATGCCGTTGTGGAAGAAGGTGGCCGCCTGGGCGGCAGACATGAGCTTGCCGACCAGGGCGGGCTGGCCAATGCGCTGACTATCCATGAGAGTGTGCTCCTGCTCGGGTTCTTTAAGGGGGGACAGGGGCATCCTTGACGGACTTCCTGCATCTTGTTTGCTTCAAGTATAGGAGCCCGCAGGTATGCACTGTATGATTAAAATTCCGCCGTTCCAGTCGGAAAATGAATACTCCCCGCTCCCCAAAATTGACTGCCGAAAGCTGCTGCCATGGATATTCGCGCCCTGCGTTACTTTACCGAGACGGTTCGCCAGGCCAGCTTCAGTCGTGCCGCCGATGCCCTGCACGTGACCCAGTCCACCGTCAGCAAGATGGTGCGGCAGCTGGAGGATGAGGTCGATGCCCCGCTGCTGGTACGCGACGGCCGCCGCCTGCAGCTCACCGATACCGGGCGCGTGGTCTACGAACAGGGCCAGCAGATCCTGGCGTCCATGCAGCGGCTGGACGCCGAGGTACGCGATACCAAGGCACTGCGCTGCGGCCGTCTGGAGATCGGTATCCCGCCCATGATCAACATCCTCTGCACCCCGGTATTGAAGGCTTTCCGCGAGCGCCATCCCGAGATTGCCATCGTCCTCAAGGAAGACACCGGCCCGCAGATCGAGGAGCGCGTGGCCCATGGCGAACTGGAGATCGGCATGACCGTACTGCCCGCCGATCCCGAACTGGAGCTCCAGACCCTGCCGGTGGCGCGTTACCCCATGTGGGCGGTGGCGCAGACCGGGCGCTTCCAGAAGCATCGCACCACCCTGCGCTGCGCCCAGCTCGATGGCATGCCGCTGGTGCTGCTCAACAACGAATTCGGCCTCACCCGCAGCCTGCGCGGCATGTTCGGCCAACTGGGCATCGAGCCCGAGATCGTGGCCCAGAGCGCCCAGTGGGACTGGCTGGTCGCCATGGCCCTGGCCGGCATGGGCGCAGCGCTCTTGCCCGAGCCCTTCATCCACCGCCTGGCCACCAACCAGTTGCAGGCAGTCCGACTGGTGGAGCCGGAAGTGCAGTGGCAGGTGGCCTACGTCACGCGCGGCGCTTATCTCTCCTACGCGGCACGTGCCTGGATGGCCTTGAGCGAGGAATTGTTTGCCGGTGGACGCGTGCGCAAGTGAGTCCCGCGGGCAGCGCAGTGCAGAGGGACGCGCAGCGCGGGCATTCCATTTTGGAATGGAATCGGCGAATTTAAGTCATGCCGTGCATGGTTCGGTTTCCTATACTGGACTTGCCGAACCCTGCCGCCCCTCCTCACCCGTGAAGGCGGAACCGGAATGACGTCGTCACGCCAGTGAGTGCGCAGGGGTCGGCATTCTCCCTGCAGTGCCTGCCCTGCTCCCTCTGCCCGCTCGCCCGCTCCATCATGCCGCCGCTTCCGTCGTCGCGTTTTTCCGCACGGTTTTTGCCGTACCGCTTTCTCCTGCTGCACTATTGCCGCCGCTGCCGCACCCGCGTGGAGCGCTGGCAGATGCAGTTCCCGCTGCGCCATGCCAACCTGTCCGAGGGCCTGCGTGCGGCCTGTGGCGCGGCGGCCATGCTGCTGCTGGGCGAGTGGCTGGGCAATCCGCTGTTCTCGTGGGCGGCCATCGGCGCCTTCCTCACCAGCCTGGCCGACAGCGCCGGTTCCAATCGGGCGCGCCTGGCCTCGATGGGCGGTTTCGCGCTGGTCTCGACGTTGGGTGGCATGATCGCCGCCAGCGCCGCCGGCTGGAGCGTGGAAGCGGGTTTGCTGACCATCATGGCCTGCGCCGGCGTGGCCGGCTTCTCGCGCATCTATGGTGCCGCTGCGGGCCTGGTCCTGATGCTGGCTGCGGGCGTCTCGGCCATCATGGCCGACGCCCCGGTGCTGCTGTGGCCGCTGGCGCAGAGCCACGTGCTGATCTATCTTGCGGGCTGCCTGTGGGCGCTGCTGCTGGGCCTGACGGTATGGCGCATCCACCCCTTCGCTCCCGCGCGCCAGGCCGTGGCACGCGCCTATGGCACGCTGGCCGAGCTGGCCGCCCTGGCCGCAGCCACGGACCTGGAAGACGCCGCCTACGCCGTGCATGCGGCCGAACTGGCCGCCCACACCCGCCGCCATGCGCGCTTCGATCTGGCTGCCGCCCAGCGTACGCTGGATGCGGTGGCCGTCGAGCGCACCGAGTCACGCCGCCTCTACGAAAATCTGCTGGTACGCCTGGCCCGTGCCGACGCGCTGCTCGATGGCATCACCGTCCTGGCCGATCTGCAACTGACGCATTACCAACCCCTGCACGCGCGGCGGCGCAGTGCCCGCGTGCTGGGCGCCATCGCCAGCCAGTTGCAGGCCATGCAGCGCGAGATGCAGCGTGGCCAGGCCATTGCCGCCGATGAAGACGCGCGCATCATGCTGCGCCTGCGCCAGCTGGTGGCGCGCCTGCCCAGTGGCACGGGACGGCTGCTGCAGCAGCTCGATACACCGCTGGCGCTGGGTACCGACGATCCTGCGCGCCTCAAGGAGGCCGCCCGCGCCGGACGTGAGCGGCGCTACGGTGTGGCTGCCCTGCTGCACCGCCTGCGCGCACTGGGCCGCAAGGCGGCGCTGCACGTGCGTGCCGGTTCGGCCGAATGGCATCACGCCTGGCGTTGCGCTGCGGCCGCCGGACTCACCTACCTGATCGTGCATCTGCTGGCATTGCCCTTCGGTTACTGGGCCACCATGGCCACCATGCTGGTCATGCAGCCCAGCATTGCCGAGAGCTGGTCGCGCAGCATGGAGCGCGCCATCGGCAGCGTGGTCGGCGGCGCGCTGGCCGTGGCCGTCTGCCTGGTGGTGCATTCGCCGCTGGGGCTGGCGTTGCTGGTGTTTCCGCTCACGGTGCTGACCATGGCGCTGCGTCCGGTCAGCTATGGCCTCTATGCCACCTTCCTCACGCCCGTGTTCGTGCTGGTGGCCGATGTCGGCGGCGATCCTGCGCATGAGCTGGCCAATGCCGCCTTGCGGGCCGGCAACAACGTCATCGGGGCGCTGGTGGCGCTGGCGGCCAGTTATCTGTTCTGGCCGCGTCGCCAGCAGGAAGATCCGCAAGGGCAGCTGCGCCAGATGGCCAGCCTCAACCTGAGCTATCTCATCGCCGCCCTGGCGGTGCGCGACCACGTCGCCGACAAGGCCGGCCTGGCCTCCCTGCATGCGCACCGGCGCGCGGCCTGTGTGGCCAATGTGGAGGCCGGGCTGCTGTTGCAGCGCCTGGCGCGCGAACGCGGCTGGCCACCACGCGACCAGGGACGCGGCCGCATGGCGGTGGCCCTGTCGCGTCGGCTGGCCGCTGCCGCCAGCCACCTGTGGGCGCATCCGCAACCGGTCGAGTCCGCCGTGCCGGACTGGTTGCTTGCCGTGCAGCAAGCCCTGCAAGACCAGGACTGCTCTACCCTGCAGGCCCTGACGCGGCAGCGCCCGGCCCCGCTGCAACTGGCCCAGGCGGCAGCGGTGGAGACCGCCTGCCTGCTGGTCTCGGCGCTGACTGCGGGAGCGGCAGCAGAGGCCGCAGAGACAACGCAAGGAAATTAACGGAAACAAATTCCCTCATCCCTGTTCGAACCGGAAAAAGCGCTGCGCGCGTATCACTTCAACAACACTCTGGATGGAAGGGAAGGGATGAACCTGGATCTTGATTTTCTGTACAACATGAACGAGGGGCCGCTGCGCTCCGGCCTGATCGTCCTCGGGGCGGCACTGGTGGCGGTCGTGGTGGCCATTGTCCTGCACCGCATGGGCGTTGCCCTGGTGCGACGCCTGGCGCGCGGACGGCCCTTCACCACGACGGCGACCACCGTCACCTTCAATGCCAGCCGGGCCTGCGTCATCCTCTTCATGCTGCGCCTGGTCCTGGCCGGCGCGCCGGACAACACGCCGGGCCTCACGCGCATCTCCTATCTCACCTCGATTGCTTTCATCCTGGCGCTGACCTGGTTCTTCATGCGTTGCGTGAAGTCGGTCAGCCTGACCGTGATCAATCTCAATCCCTATGATGTGGCCGACAACCTCAAGGCGCGCCGCATCCTGACCCAGACCCGCGTGCTCTCGCGCAGCGCCTACTTCATCATCGCCCTCTTCGGCCTGGCTTTCGTCCTGCTGACCTTGCCCGGTGCACGGCAGTTCGGCGCCAGCCTGCTGGCCTCGGCGGGGGTGGCCGGCATCGTCGCCGGTATTGCCGCCAAGCCGGTACTGGGCAACTTCTTTGCGGGTTTGCAGATCGCGTTCTCGCAACCGATCCGCATCGATGACGTGCTGATCGTCAAGGGGGAATGGGGCCGCGTGGAAGAGATCACCGGGACCTTCGTCGTGGTCAGGATCTGGGACGAGCGACGCATGATCGTGCCGCTGCAATGGTTCATCGAGAATCCCTTCGAGAACTGGACCCACACCTCCTCCACCATCCTCGGTACGGTCTTCCTGTGGCTCGATTTCGCGGTGCCGACGGCCGCCATCCGTGCCGAGTTCGAGCGGGTCTGCCAGACCCTGCCGCTATGGGACAAGCGCGTCTGCGTGATGCACGTCACCGATACCAGCGAACGCAATATGCAGGTCCGCCTGCTGGTCTCGGCCAAGGATTCGGGGGCGGCCTTCGACCTGCGCTGCCAGATCCGCGAACACATGCTCGGCTTCATTGCCAACCACTATCCCGAGGCCCTGCCCCGCCTGCGCGCGGAGGTCTCGCCGCGCAACCGGCCGGAGGCGCTCGATACCATCATCGATGGTGCGCCCGGCGAAAAAAGTCCCTGAACGAAATGAAGCGGGCCGCACTTGCGTGCGGCCCGCCTGGAGCCAACTCTGGCGCACCGGCTCGTCCGGAGCGCCTTTTTTTCGGCCGCAAGGCAAGCGCCTTACTGGTTCGAGATGGCCAGTTCGCCATTGGCACGGGCTTGTGCCAGCTCGGCGCGGACTTCGTCACGGGTCCGGCTGGAGGCCACTGCCTTGACGTCCTGGTCGCGATCGCTCACCAGCAGCTGGCCAGCCGCACGGGCTTGCTGCAATTCGGCCACGACATCGGCGCGGGTCTTGGTGGAGACGAAGGTGGTGTCGGCAGGATACGGAGCTTCGGCCTTGGCAGCGCCCATGGCGGTGCTCAGCAGCAGGGTGGCAAACAGGGTGCGGGTGATGTTCTTGGTGTTCATGGTGGTTTCCTTTTTCGTGAGAGAGGATGCGCACGTCAATCCGTTCCGGGGTGGTGGATCAGTCATCGCGTGCTGTCATCTTGGTACCCAGTGTAGAGATTGACGGCACGAAGAAAAAGACGAAAAACCGGAATTCATTGTTCCGTAAAACACTAACAATTCCGGGGCGGTGCAGGTGGCGCCTGCAAGTCCTCCTTGAGGGAGGAAGAAACGCCTGCATTCGCTCTGGCCGTTCGCCGAGAAAACTTAGAAAAGGAAGTTGAGGTTTCTAAAGAAGCCGATCAGTAAAAACTTAGAGAAATAGAAACAGAGCTTGCGCCGAAGCGGCCGGTGCAATGAGAGCTTGGTGCCTCAGGGATTGCTGATTGGTGGATGATTCAGTCATTGTGTGCCGTCATCTTGGGGGCGGGTGCAGGGATGGCGGGCGCGGGGATGAAGACGCAAGATCGGAATTCATCATTCCGGAATGCCGAGCAAGATGCAGATGAAAAACTTATAAACGGAGTCCCATGAAACTTATAAATGTAAAATGCAAAATCTAAGTTTATTGAATCGACAAAATTCGCTGAATATTGCTCTCCTACAGAGGAGAAATGTCTCGCAGCAAGGCGAGGTAGATCGTTCAAAAAACTTAGAAAATGGGAGGGTGAGGACGAGCCAGATTTGACGTTGCAAAATCGGGCCCCTGTTGCGGCGCGCCAGCATGTCGGGCGCAGAAAAGGTCAGGCGGACCTCACTACCGGCGACCGAGGGGAGAGAACGTCGCTTTCATGAGGCCCGCCTGGGGAGAAACTGTCGCACCGGCTTCCCCGGTGCGTTTGCTGCGGCCCCGACCGGACGCGTGTGCCGGTCAGGACGGGGTCTTGCCAGTTACAGCGAAGGCGCCTGGCTGTTGCTGATGGCGCTGCCGTCACGACGGGCCTGTTGCAGCTCCTGTTGCACCTGGGCGCGGGTGAGGGTCGAGTGGAAGGGCTTTTCCACCGGATACTGTTCGCTCACCAGCAGTTCGCCATCGGCGCGGGCCTGCTTCAGTTCGGCGCGCACATCGGCGCGGGTCTTGGTGGAAACGAAAGGCTTGTCCACCGGATACTGGTCGCTGACCAGCGTGTCGCCGTTGGCGCGGGCCTGTTGCAGGTCGGCGATCACTTCGGCGCGGGTCTTGGTCGAGACGATGGGGCTTTCGGGCGGATACGGGGCCTCGGCCATGGCGGCGCCAACGGCGGAGGTGAGCAGCAGACCGGCAAACAGATTCCTGGCAATGTTCTTGGTGTTCATGATCGTTCCTTTGTGGGTGAGAGGATGAGCACTGCAACCTGTGACTACCCTTGTGGTTCAGTCGTTGTGTGCTGTCATCGTGGAACCCAGTTTAGGGATCCTGGCCACCGAGAAAAAGCCGACAAAGCGGAATACATCATTCCAGATACGCGAACAATCAGTTTTTTCGACTCTGTGCTGCTTGTTTTGCACTGCATCTGCACATGGGATTTTGGCAATAAACTACATTTTTTCACTCTCGATATGTCGCTTAAGTCATTGATATAAAAGGACTTGTGCGAAATTATCTTCATATCGGCTATTTACCCGCCCGGCTTTCTTTTGCGCCGCCGCAAAGATTTTTCTATCCGGCTCATAGAGAATACCAATGACTTGTTCAACTATTTTGAGCAAGTTTTTCAGGCAGTCGCTGTATACGATACGATATAGCGATGCGCGACCCCCGCGTCATTTCCTTCACCTTTCACAGGACCCGCCCGATGAAGACCGTCCTCGCCCTGCGTCATGTCGCCACCGAAGATCTGGGCCAGCTGGCACCGCTTTTGAGGGCCAGCGATTATCAGATCCGTTATTTCGATGTCGGGGTCGATGCCTTCGTCGATGTCTCTCCGCTGGATGCAGATCTGGTCATTGTGCTGGGAGGGCCGGTGGCGGTGTATGACAGCCAGTCCTACCCCTGGCTGCGCGCCGAAGTGGCGTGGTTGCGGGCACGGTTGTTGGAGGACCTGCCCACGCTGGGCATCTGCCTGGGGGCGCAGCTGATGGCGGCGGCGCTGCATGCGCGCGTCTACCCCGGCAGCTGCGGCAAGGAGATCGGCTGGTCCAGCCTGCGCGCCGGCGAGCATCTGGCCGACACGCCCTGGCTGCAGGAACTGGTGGAGCAGCAGACCCCGGTGCTGCACTGGCACGGCGACACCTTCGATCTGCCCCCGGGCGCGCGTCACCTGGCCTCCTCGGCGCAGTATCCCAACCAGGCTTTTGCCTGGGGCCGACATGGACTGGCACTGCAGTTTCATCCCGAGGTGGATATGCGCACGGTGGAGCACTGGCTGGTCAGCCATGCCCATGAGATTGCCCATACTCGCAACCTCAGCCTGGCCACCTTGCGCGCTGATGCGCAGCGTCATGGCCGCCAGTTCGAGCGGGCGGTACGACGCTTCTGGCAGGGCTGGCTGGACAGCCTGCCTGCACCGTCCTCGTACCAGGGCGGGCGGCGCAGGCGTGCCTGAGCGACAGTTCCCGCTTGTTACGATTGTTTGCATCGCTCACCAACACTTGCACTTTCCGGCGAACCTGTGCGGATGGGCCGCGTTCAGACCTCAGGCATGACGCAAACAAGGAGTGGTCAGAAAACCGCTCATCCATTTGCGGCATCCGGGAGGCCGAGAAAGAGAGCTTGTCCGACATAGCGCAACAGCAGCCTTGCCTATAGTGGAGGACACGGATCACCGATCCAGCACCCCGCCATCACTGCGGGTTGCCGCCATGACTGAAGCCTCGGGCTTTTCGATAAACACAACGCAAGGAGGTAAGCATGAAGACTCGTCACATCCTGATCTCGTCCCTGTTCATGGCCCTGGCCGGTAGCGCCATGGCGCAAAATGCACCGACCAGCGGCAATGCCATGGGGGCCCCACCAGCCGCGCCCATGAGTGCGGCGTCCGGCACTGCGTCGGCGGTGCCGTCCAATGACCCCTTCGTGCAGAAGCGCCAGGCTGACGCCGACGCCAAGGCTCAGTACAAGGCGCAGAAAAAGGCCGCCAAGGAAGAGTACAAGGCCGACAAGAAGGCTGCCAAGGCCCAGCTGAAGCAGGAAAAGAGGGAGTCCACCACCGAGCGCAACGAAGCCCTGGCGGCATCGCCTGCGACCAGGACGGACAAGACTCACTAGGGCCTGATTCTTGAGGATTATCCCCGGCTGCGGTCGGGGATTTTTTTGTCTGCGCGTGTGAGCGTGTGCCCGGAGAAATTGGCCCGCGTGGTGTTCGCGCAGCGCACGTCAGTTCCGTCCCTGCCGCCACAAGCGCCGCGCCAGCCAGGCCGCCGTCGCCACCTGCAGCAACATGAAGGCGGCGACCGCATTCCAGCCGGAGTGCTCCCAGAACCAGCCCCCCGCCGAACCAAGCACGCTGCCGCCCAGGTAGTAGGACAGCAGGTAGAGCGAGGCTGCGTGACCGCGGCCGGTGCTGGCCATGCGTCCGACCCAGCTGCTGGCGGCCGAATGCGTGGTGAAGAAGCCAATGGTCAGCAGGACGATGCCCACAATCACCACGGACAGTGAGGCCGTGCAGGTCAGGAACAGGCCCGCGCAGGAGGTGGCGATGCCGGCTGCCACCAGCGGTGCGCGACCATAGCGGTCGGCCAGTGCGCCGGCCCACGAGGAGGACACGATGCCGAACAGATAGGCACTGAAGATCAGCCCGGTGAGGGTGGCCGAGAGCGAGAAGGGTGGGCTCATCAGACGAAAGCCCGCGTAGTTGTAGGAGGTGGCGAAGATGCCCATGTTCAGCGCGGCAATGCCGAAGGTCAGCGGCAATCGCGCATGTCGCAGATGACGTTGCCACAGGGCGACATGATCGCGCAGTCGCATCGACCCATTGCGCACGAAGTTGCGCGAGGCCGGCAGCATCAGCACGAAAGCGAGCGCCAGCGCCAGGTCCAGCGCACCGATGGCGAGCATCGCATGACGCCAGCCGATGTGCTCGGAGAGCATGCTCATCGCCACCCGCCCCGCCATGCCGCCGAAGGCATTGCCACCCACGTAGAGGCCCATCGCATAACCCAGTCCCCCCGCATCGATCTCTTCGGCCAGATAGGCCATGGCCACTGCCGGTACACCGCCCAGCGCAAAGCCTTCGGCCGCACGTGCGGCCAGGATCAGTTCCCAGGTCGGCGCCACCCCGGCCAGCAGGTTGCAGCAGGCGGCCGTAGCCAGCGAGGCGAACATGAGCTCCTTGCGGCCATAACGCTCCGAGACCATGCCCGCCAGCAGGATCGCCAGCGCCAGAAAACCGGTCGACAGGGACAGCGCCAGCGAGGCGCTGGCCGCGCCGATGTGGAATTCGCGCGCGAAGGCCGGCAGCAGCGGCTGCACGCAATACAGCAGCGAGAAAGTGGCAAAGCCGGAACAGAACAGCGCCAGCACGATGTTGCGATACGCCGCCGAGCCACGCACGGCACCACGCGGCGGGGAAGCGGCAGGCTTGGCGGCGGAACCGGCCGGGCGCACACCGGCAGTGCCGCCGGCGGTGGTGGAATCGGAAAGGGACTGCATGGCATTGCGCGCGCAGGAGGTGGGGCCGGCGCACGGGGTGGGTTGTGGAGTGATGCAGTCTGGAATAAATCGGCTATATTGTCCAATATATGGGATCTACCCTAGCCATCTATCAAACAGATATCACAAGGCTCAGACATGGAACTCCGACACCTCCGCTACTTCCTGGCCGTGGCCGAACAGCGCAGTTTCACCCGCGCTGCCGAGAAGGTCGGCATCGGCCAGCCGCCCTTGTCGATGCAGATCAAGGATCTGGAAGCCGAGATCGGGGGCGCCCTCTTTCTGCGCACTTCACATGGGGTGGAGCTCTCCGAGGTGGGCCGCGTGTTCCTGCCGCATGCCCAGAAGGCCATGGACGACGCCGAGCAGGCGCTGCGCGCGGCCCGGCAGGCGGCCAGCGGTGAAGCGGGTTTGCTGCGCATGGGTTTCACTTCCTCGGCGGTATTTCATCCCGTGGTCTCGCACGCGCTGCAGCAGTTCCGTGAGCGCCACCGCAAGCTGGAGATCTCGTTGAGCGAGGGCATCACCGAACAGTTGCTGGCCGATATCGCCGCCTCCCAACTGGATGCGGCCTTCGTGCGCATCGTCACCGCACCGTCGGACGAGCTGGGGGTGGTGGAGCTGCCGGCAGAAAAACTGAAGGTGGCGCTGCCGCGCTCGCATCCGCTGGCGCGGCGCAAGTCGCTGCATCTGCAGGACCTGGCAGGGGAGAACTTCATCATGGTGCCGCGTGGCAAGGGATCGGCGCTCTATGACAACATCTTCAGCGCCTGTCAGGCCGCCGGATTTGATCCCCAGGTGATCCAGCTGGCGCCGCAACTGACCTCGGTCATCAATCTGGTGGCCGCCGGACTGGGCATTTCCATCGTGCCCGAGGCCATTGAACAGGTGCAGCTGGCGCAGGTGCGCTACATCGATATCCGCGCGCCGGCGCCGCGCGCGCAACTGTCGCTGGCGTATCACCGCCAGTCGATTGCGGCCTCACGCTTTGCGGCGCACTTGCAGCGTTCGCTCAAGCGCGCAACCCATGACAAATGAAGCGGATGAAAAGCAACGGGAACAGGAACGGCCCTAGTTGGACTTGAAGCGCCCCAGCACCGAGTTGGCCTGTCGCAGGAAGGCGCGCGGATGGACTTCCACCAGCCGTTCCAGCGCGGGCAGCATGCGCTCCAGGGCGATGGTCAGCGCAATGTCGCTGATCTCCTCGCCCCACAGCACCTTCTGCACAAAGGCCGCCGGGCCGATCTCGCCGATGAGGCTCATGCTCATCTGACGCTCCAGAGTGTCGGTGCGCGGGCCGAAGGTTTCATCGAAGATGCGCAGGATGGCCGCTTCCAGTTCCGCCGACTGCGCCTGCCGTTCGGCCTCGGCGTCCTGGTCGGTGACGTGACGGTTCTCCGGGGGGATGGGCGCGGGACGCTGGCTGTTCTCGATGAGCGCGCTGGCTTCCCCTGCCATGCGGCTCAGTTGCTGTACGTGCAGCGTCAGTGCGCTGATTTCGGCCAGCAACGCCCGCAGCGGCATCGGCTGTGGCATGTCGGATCCGGCGGGCCCTGCTGGATGTGGAATCATCGTGTTGTCGTCAGCCAGGCGCTCAGGCCCGGTCCCGTGCATGCTGCTTGAATCAATCGCCCCGGCATGACCACCCCCGCGCGGCCCCGCCGGCTCCCGTTCATCCGGCCTGCGCAGCCGGTATGGCGTTTCTCTGTGGAAACACATGAAAGTATAGTGCGCTGCAAAAATTTACGCATGGAAATTTCAGTGGGACTCGGCGAAGAAGCAACAGGAACGCCGTAATGATTGTTCAGATGATAATAGAAAATCACAGAGTTGCGTTTTTTCATTGTCTGTCATTTAACACCCCGGTGAGAATTGCACTGCATGGACTGCGGCATATCGTCGCAGCAAGGTCGCAGGCCCTTGGGACGGGGCTTGCAGGGCGTTGGTGGGTCGGGGGCCGTCAGCCGTTCATCAGGTTCAGGCAATATAATGAGAATCGTTCCTGAAATCCGATCAGAAGAAAAATCATGCGTCTTACTGAACTTGCCAAGGGGGTCGGCGCCGTCGTCGACCAGGTGACTGACCAGCATGCCGCCGATGCGGTGGCCGCGCGCCTGCGCGATCTCGGCTTCGTGCGCGGTGAACCGGTGCGGGTGGTGGCCAGCGCGCCCTTTGGAGGCGACCCCATCGTGGTCCAGATCGGTTCGACGCGCTTCGCCCTGCGCCGTGCTGAAGCCGAACGCGTCACGCTGGCCACGGGAGCGGCGGCATGAGCGGCGGCGCACTCAATATTGCCCTGGTCGGCAATCCCAATTGCGGCAAGACCGCCCTCTTCAACCAGCTGACCGGCGCGCGCCAGAAGGTGGCCAACTATGCCGGCGTGACGGTGGAGCGCAAATCCGGGGTCTTCACGGCGCCATCCGGACGGCAAGTGCGGGTGGTCGACCTGCCGGGCGCCTACAGCCTGCAATCGGTCAGCCCCGACGAACGCGTGACGCAGGCCGTGCTGGCCGGTCGCTACCCCGGTGAGGCGGTGCCTGACCTGATCGTCTGCGTGGCCGATGCCACCAACCTGCGCCTGCACCTGCGCTTCGTGCTGGAAGTGCGACGCCTGGGGCGGCCCATGGTGCTGGCGCTGAACATGATGGACGCCGCCGCGCGGCGTGGCATGCGCATCGACGTGGGCGCGCTGTCGCAGCGACTGGGCATGCCGGTCATCGAGACCATCGCCGTGCAGCGCGGCGGTACCCGCGCGCTGGTCGCGGCCATCGATGCGCGGGCGCCGGTCCCCTCCCCGACCACGCAGCAACCCGATGACCTGCACGTCGAAGTACGCGCCCTGCTGGCCGATACCGTGGTGATGCCGGCCCCGACCGACCGCCGTGATGACGCGATCGATCGTATCGCGCTACATCCGGTCTTTGGCGTGCTGTTGCTGGCGCTGACCATGTTCCTGGTGTTCCAGGCGGTCTATGCCATCGGCAAGCCCATGACCGACGCCATCGCCGACGGCTTCGGCACGCTGGGTGAGATGGTCGGTGCGTGGCTGCCGGAGGGGCCCCTGCGCGGTCTGGTGACCGATGGCCTGCTGGCCGGGCTGGGTACGGTGCTGGGCTTCCTGCCGCAGATCCTGGTGCTGTTCTTCTTCATCCTGCTGCTGGAGGAATCGGGCTACCTGCCACGGGCGGCCTTCGTGCTGGACAAGCTGATGATCTCGGTGGGGCTGTCGGGACGTTCCTTCATTCCCCTGCTCTCCAGCTTCGCCTGTGCCATTCCCGGCATCATGGGCGCGCGCAGCATCACCGATCCGCGTGACCGGCTTGCCACCATCCTGGTCGCACCGCTGATGACCTGTTCTGCGCGCCTGCCGGTGTATGCCCTGCTGATCGGCGCTTTCATTCCGCATCGCCCGGTGCTGGGCATCTTCAACCTGCAGGGGCTGGCGCTGTTCTGCCTGTATGTGGCGGGGATTGCGGCCGCCATGCTGGTGGCCTGGGTGGCCAAGCGCATCGGCCGCTCGCGCCAGGAGCGCGCGCTGTTGATGGAGCTGCCCTCCTATCGCCTGCCCAACGCCCGTGACATCGCGCTGGGCCTGTGGGAGCGCGGCGCCATCTTCCTCAAGCGCCTCACCGGCGTGATGCTGGCACTGACCGTGCTGATGTGGGCCATCTGTACCTTCCCCTCGGCACCCGAGGGCGCGACCCGCGCGGCCATCGATTATTCCCTTGCCGGTTATATCGGTCACAGCCTGCAAGCGATCTTCGCTCCGCTGGGCTTCAACTGGCAGATCAGCCTGTCGCTGATTCCGGCCTTTGCCGCCCGTGAGACTGCGGTGGCCACGCTGGCCACCGTCTATGCGGTCGGCGGCGAGGAAGGTGCGGCCCTGCAGAGCGCGCTGGCTGCGCATATCTCGCTGGCCAGTGCCCTGTCGCTGATGGTGTGGTTCGCCTTCGCGCCGCAGTGCATGTCGACCCTGGCCATCATCCGCCGCGAGACGCAGTCCTGGCGTCTGGTGGCGCTGTCCTTCGGCTACATGTTCGTGCTGGCCTATGCGGCCTCTTTCCTGACCTACAACGTGACGAGGTGGCTGGCGTGAATTACACCCTGTGGTGGCAATATGCGGTCATTGCCGCGCTGGTGACGGCCAGCGCCCTCTACATGCTGCGCAAGCTGGCGCCCTCGATGAGCTGGCGCTGGCAGGCGCGCCTGGCCAGCTGGCTGTTGCGACGTCGGTCGGGCATGTGGCAGGCGCTGGGCCGGCGCTGGTTGCCGCCGGCCAAGGCGGGCGGCTGTGGCGGAGGCGCCTGTGACGGCTGTGGCGACAGCAGCGAGGCGCTGCCACCGCTGGAACAGAAAATCCAGTTTCATCGCCGCCGCTGACGTCGCACGGCGGCGATGGTCCTGCTCAGTGCAATTCTTCGGCCTCGAAACCGGCGGCGCGCAAGGCTTGCAGCACCTGAGCCAGATGCGGTCGGCCGCGAGTCTGCAAGACCAGTTCGATATCCACGTTCTGCGCCGCCAACAGGGTGAAGGCGCGCTGGTGGTGCACTTCATCGATGTTGGCACCAGCCTCGGCCACGATGCCGGTGATGCGGGCCAGCGTACCGGGCACATCCCGTGAGCTGACCTTCACCCGCGCCAGGCGTCCGGCGCGCACCATGCCGCGTTCGATGATGGCCGTCAGCAACAGCGGGTCGATGTTGCCGCCCGACAGCACCAGCCCTACCCGCTTGCCGCGGAAGCGGTCCGGATAGCGCACCAGTGCGGCCAGGCCGGCGGCGCCCGCCCCTTCTACCAGCGTCTTTTCAATCTCCAGCAGCATCAGCACGGCTTGTTCGATATCGCCCTCGTCGACCAGCAGCAGCTCATCGGCTTCACGCGCGATGATGGCGCGGGTAAGCGTACCGGGCGTTCCTACCGCGATACCCTCGGCAATGGTGCTGGTGCCCACCGGGTGCTCGGTGCCCTTGACCGCGTTGACCATGGTCGGGAAGCGCCGCGTCTGCACGCCCACGATCTCGATGTCCGGCCTGATCGCCCGCGCGGCCACGGCCATGCCGGCCAGCAGGCCGCCACCGCCGATGGAGACCACCAGGCAATCCAGGTCCGGTACCGCCTTCATCATCTCCAGCGCCACCGTGCCCTGGCCGGCGATGATGGCCTCGTCGTCATAGGGATGGACGAAGGTCAGCCCTTCCTGCTCGGCCAGTTCGTAGGCATGGGTGCGGGCCGCTTCGAGAGTATCGCCATGCAGTACCACGTTGGCACCGAAGCCGCGCGTACGTTCTATCTTCACGCCCGGCGTGAAGCGTGGCATGACAATGGTGGCCGGCAAGCCCAGCCGTTGGGCGTGATAGGCCACGCCCTGTGCATGGTTGCCGGCCGACATGGCCACCACCCCGCGCGCCCCGCCTTGGCTGGCGGCAACATCCACCATCTTGTTGCAGGCGCCGCGTTCCTTGAAGGAGGCGGTGAATTGCAGGTTCTCGAATTTGAGGAAGACCTGGGCGCCGACGATCTGGGACAGCGTGCGCGATTCCACGCAGGGTGTTTCCAGGATCTGGCCTTGCAGCCGGCGCGCGGCGGCTTCGATGTCGTTGAGCGTTGTCATGTTGAGATTGTAGAGCCAATGCACGGGTTTGTAGCAGTTCGATCAGGGATGGCGCAAGGATGGCGGTAAATCAAAGCCGAAGGCCCCGCCGCTTGCAGATTCGAAAAAAGAAGCGGCCGATTTTTGCGCAGTCATTGATCGCCGGCCCCCCGGAAAATTACCGTCCGAACAAAGCAAAATTTCTTTGCAAGTGGTCATTGAAGTCCGCCGCTGCGGCGACTAGAGTAAAGACTCGTCGCGCCGCCAGCTGCTTCTTCGAGCAGACGCCCGCCAGCCCGGTTGCGGCACCCGGAAGTGCCGTGTGCGGCCTTCCCTTCTACGCAGATCCGAACAGTCTCAGCAGTTCTCACCAAGGAGATACCCATGAGCATGGCCACCCGGCACCCGGATGCCCGATCGTCCCCGCCCCTGCCCTTCAGTCCTCTTGTCCCGCCGCGCGAACGGATGCGCTACCAGCAGCGCACCACCCCGCTGCTGTTGAAACTGGTCGAGCTGGACCCGCGTGAGGTGATCGACGGCGTCATGACCCCCCATGGTTACCTTACGGCCGACGTCACCCCGGTCGGCCCCATGCGCGAGGCTTGTCCGCATTGCGAGGGGGTGGCGCTGCAACTGGTGCTGCGGCATCACCATGTAAAACGCAGCCACCTGTTTTGCCGCGTGTGCACGCGGGTGTATGACGCGCTCAACGAGAGCGGGTATTCGGTATTGACGATTTGATGCGGATCGGGACATCACGCGCAGGGCGCTGCTGAAAAGTGGCGCCCTGTTTTTTCGCCTGGATTTTGTAGGGAACGCGCACACCAGGCTCGTTCGCCGGAAAATCTTTGGTATTGCGGGATACCAACAGCAAGGAGTATTCCTGTGCCGACGCCCAGATGATGGCATCGGGCAAGCGGATACGACGTTGCTGCCGGATTTGCACTGTGTGTGTGGATTCCCTTGACCATCTTGCCTTCTTGCACAGTAGAATCAGCCCTCTCAATGCAACAAGAGAGATGCCAATGGAATACGCGTACAAGTTGATGGCCTCGCCGGCCGGTCTGCTCAAGCTGGTGGCCCGGGGCGATCATCTGGCGGCCATCCTGTGGGAAGACGACGACGCCCTGCGGGTGCGCCTGGGCGAGATGGTGGAGGATGAAGACCGCGCGGTCTTGATCGAGACCGAACATCAGCTGCGCCAATACTTTGCCGGTGAACGCGACAGCTTCGATATCCCGCTGCATTTCGAAGGCACCGAGTTCCAGCGCCAGGTGTGGTCGGCCCTGCTCGACATTCCTTATGGACAGACCCGCACCTATCTCGATATCGCGCGCCAGCTCGGCAACGAAAAGGCGGTGCGCGCCGTGGGCGCGGCCAATGGTCGCAATCCCATTTCCATCATCGCGCCCTGTCATCGCGTCATCGGCGCCGGTGGCGAACTGACCGGCTTTGCCGGTGGATTGCACGTCAAGAAACTGCTGCTGGCCATCGAGGGCATCTCCACCGAAGGCCGCGACATCGGCCAGGTCATCGATCCGCGTCGCAAAGCCCAGTCACGTAGGCGGGAAGATCCCAATCAGCTGTCGCTGCTGTAAATTACAAATGATATAAACGATATAAATCATATAAATTATTGTTGGCTGGCTGGCTGGCTGCCTGCGCTTGCTTCCTCTCCATGTCGACATGGGCTTCGCGCTTAGAACCATCATGCTTGGAAATGATGGTTCTTTATTCTTCTGGGGTATATAGGGCGGGGATGAAAAACAATCCCCCCTTGCCCACCGAGTCAGCCGGGACCGGAGCCAGCATCGGAAACCCTTGTCCCGTGCCGGTTTGCGGCGATATGAAGGTTTTTGCGGCAGTGCAGTTCAGCAACCGCGTCCATGCGCGCCTGTCAAGTTTCTCGGGCTTTCCGAGAGGCTTGCACGCAACGTCAGGGTGAAGCCGACGGCATTTTGAGCCCACCACGGGCAGAGTGCGCTAAAGTACGCGTCCTGCCCGGACAGTGGTCAGCCCTCCGCGCCGAGGGTGGCATCCTCCCCAGGATCCCTGTCCGCCGGCACTCTATTTGAAGAAGCAAAGGGAGCAAGATGAGTTCATCTCACACCAATCCAGGCCTTTCCCTCCGGTCGTCCAAATTCCACATGATTACCCTGGCAGCGCTGGGCGTGGTGTTCGGCGATATCGGTACCAGCCCGCTGTATGCACTCAAGGAATGTTTCAGCCCCGACCACGGCATCGCCTTTTCACACGGCGCGGTGCTGGGCATCATCTCGATGCTGTTCTGGTCCATCTCCATCGTGGTGACCATCAAGTACGTGATGTTCGTGCTGCGCGCCGACAACAACGGCGAAGGCGGCGTGCTGGCGTTGATGGCCTTGTCGCTGCGCTCGGCCATATCGGGTTCGCCGCGCGCCAAGCTGCTGATGATGCTGGGCGTCTTCGGCGCCTGCATGTTCTACGGCGACGTGGTGATCACGCCGGCCATCTCGGTGCTGTCGGCGGTGGAAGGGCTGGAGATCGCCGCGCCGCAGACTGCCCATGCGGTCATTCCGTTGACGCTGCTCATCGTGGTGGTCCTGTTCCTGATCCAGCGGCATGGCACCAGCGTGGTGGGCCGCTTCTTCGGGCCGGTGATGTTCCTGTGGTTCTTCTCGCTGGCCTTGCTGGGCCTGTACAACATCATCAAGGCACCCCAGGTGCTGGTGGCGATCAACCCGTATTACGCCGTGCACTTCATGGCCGAGCACTCGCTGCAGGCCTTCATCGTGCTGGGGTCGGTGGTGCTGGTGCTGACCGGGGCCGAGGCGCTGTATGCCGACATGGGCCACTTCGGTATCAAGCCGATCCGCTATGCGTGGCTGTTTACGGTCATGCCTTCGCTGCTGATCAATTACTTCGGCCAGGGCGCCAACCTGATCGCCAATCCCAAGGCGCTGGCCAATCCCTTCTACCTGATGATCCCCGATCCGCTGGTGCTGCCCATGGTGCTGCTGGCCACCTGTGCCACGGTGATTGCCTCGCAGGCGGTGATTTCGGGTGCGTTCTCGCTGACCAGCCAGGCCATCCTGCTGGGCTTCGTGCCGCGCATGCGCATCCTGCACACTTCCGAGGACGAGCAGGGCCAGATCTACATCCCGCTCATCAACTGGATGTTGCTGGTGGTCGTAGTAGCCGTGGTGCTGGCCTTCAAGAAATCCGACAACCTGGCCGCTGCCTATGGCGTGGCCGTGACCACCACCATGGTGATCACTACCATGCTGCTGGGCGTGGTGATGCGTCATATCTGGAAGTGGCGTACTCCGGCCGTGGTGCTGGCCGTCGGCGGCCTGCTGGTGGTGGATCTGGCCTTCTTCTCGGCCAACCTGCTCAAGCTCACCGAGGGGGGCTGGTTCCCGCTGGTCATCGGCGGCGCGGCCTTCTTCCTGTTGATGACCTGGTACTCGGGCCGCATGCTGCTGCGTATGCGCATCAAGGATGACGGCATTCCGCTGGAGCCCTTCATCGAGGGTCTGCTGGCGCATCCGCCGCATCGGGTGGGCGGCACCGCCGTCTTCATGACCGGCAATATCGCCACCGTGCCGGTGGCGCTGCTGCACAACCTGAAGCACAACCGCATCCTGCATGAGCGGGTGTTCTTCCTGAAGATCAGCATCTGGGATGTGCCCTTCGTGGCCGACAGCGAGCGTCTGACCATGAAGGAGCTGGGCGGCGAGGTCTACCTGCTGCGCGCGGCCTTCGGTTTCAAGGAAGCGCCCGAAGTGCAGAAGGTCATGACGCTGACCGAACAGCAGTTCGGCCACCACTTCGACCTCATGGACACCTCCTTCTTCCTGGCGCGCGACACGGTGGTGCCCAGCAAGCTCCTGGGCATGTCACTGTGGCGCGAGCGTCTGTTTGCCTGGATGTACCAGAACGGCGCCAAACCGTCGGACTTCTTCCACATCCCGGCCAACCGGGTGGTGGAGCTGGGGACCAAGGTCGAGATCTGAGCAGGTGCGGGTTTGCTCAAAGGATGCCGTTCAGTGTGATGCTGAACGGCATTTTTCTTGGTCGCGGAAAATGTCTCAGGAATTCATATGGCCGGGTAGTATCGAAGTGCCAGGGCCGCACCATGGCAGTATCGGTGCAGTATCGTTCACCATCAGCTTTAGGCAAGGAGCAGCAGGCACATGAACAAGATCAGGATGATGGGCGCCCCCACCGACGTGGGCGCCAGCCGTCGCGGCGCCTCGATGGGACCGGCGGCGCTGCGCGTGGCCGAATTGCAGCGCGGTCTGCAGCAGCACGGGCTGGAGGTCATCGATGGCGGCGACCTGGGCGGCCCGGCCAATCCGCAGCAGCCGCCGGTGCAGGGGCTGCGCCATCTGGAGCAGGTGGTGCAGTGGAACCAGACGGTCTTCGAGGCGGTATCGGCCAGCCTGGCGCAAGCCGAAGTGCCCTTGCTCATGGGCGGCGACCATGCCCTGGCGGTGGGCTCCATTGCCGCCGTGGCGCAGCACTGCCGCAGGCAGGGCAAGTCTCTGCGGGTGTTGTGGCTCGATGCCCATGCCGATGCCAATACCAGCGACTCCACCCCGACCGGCAATATCCACGGCATGCCGGTGGCCTGCCTGCTGGGCGTGGGGCCGGCGGCGCTGACCGGCCTGGGCGGCCAGACCCCGGCCTTGCAGCCGCAGCAGATCAGCCAGATCGGCATTCGCAGCGTGGACCGCGAAGAAAAGCGTCATCTGCGCGAGCTGGGCGTGCGCGTCTTCGACATGCGCCACATCGACGAGTACGGCATGCGCGCCACCATGCAGGCGGCGCTGGCCGACATCGGACCCGATACCCACCTGCATGTCAGTTTCGATGTCGATTTCCTCGACGCCGCTCTGGCGCCCGGTGTGGGCACGGCCGTGCTGGGCGGGCCGACTTATCGCGAGGCGCAGCTTTGCATGGAGATGATCGCCGACACCGGTCGTCTGGCCTCGCTGGACGTGATGGAACTGAACCCGGCCTGCGACGTGCGCAACCAGACCGCCGAGGTGGTGGTGGATCTGGTCGAAAGCCTTTTCGGGAAATCCACCCTGATTCGACAAGACCTCTCATTGCCTGCAATTGGAGGTTGAAGGAAAGCGGGCAATGCCCGATCATTCAGGGTTTTGTAGCCGCCGGCGGGCGGGAACCAGGGCGTGCTGCCCGCATTCCCGCGCGCCGGGAAGCGCCCGCACACCGGGGCGGCAGCGAGCTGCGCACGCATCTTGCTCTCCCGGTTCATTCCTCCGTCAGAAAGAAGTCATCATGTCCCTCAAGAAATTGTTCACCCTGGCCGCCAGCGCGCTGGCCCTCTCCTGCGCTGCCGGCACCACCCTGGCCGCTGACCAGACCTATGTGGTCGGCGCCGGCGGCACCTACCGTCCCTTCGAGTTCGAAACCCCGAAGAAGGAACTGGTCGGTTTCGACATCGACCTGATCAAGGCCATCTCCAAGGCGTCCAACTTCAAGATCCAGCTGGTCAGCACACCCTGGGAAGGCATCTTCGCCACCCTCGGCCAGGGCGACCGCGACATCATCATCTCGGGCATTACCATCACCGACAAGCGCGCCCAGATCGTGGACTTCTCGCTGCCCTACTTCCCGGCCGAGCAGGTCATCATCACCAATGCCGATGCCAAGATCGGCTCGCTGGCCGACCTGAAGAAGACCCAGGTGGCCGTGGTCAATTCCACCGCCGGTGACATCGTGGTCTCCGACGAACTGGGCAAGTCCAGCACCGCCATCCACCGCTTCGACAATACCGTGCTGATGCTCGAAGAACTCTATCGCGGCGGTGTCGATGCTGCCGTGGGCGACGTGGGCGTGATCAAGTTCTACATCAAGAGCCACCCCGAGAAGAAGTTCAAGGTGGTCGGTGACACCAAGTTCGTGCGCCAGTACTTCGGCATCGCCGTCAAGAAGGGCAACACCGAACTGCTGGAGAAGATCAACGCCGGCTTGAAGCAGATCGTTGCCGATGGCACCTATGCCAAGATCTACAAGACCTGGTTCGACGGCGACGTGCCGACCCTGCCGCTGAAGTAAGCTCCCCGGCGTACCGGCTTGCCCTGGCCGGGCGCCCCTCCGAGAGCGCCGCCCCGCCCCCTTGGTGCGGGGTGTGCTGCCTGTCCTGCCGGTTTCATTTTTTCCGCTTTTCTCAACATCTCCGTTTGAACGGATTCATCATGCACTCCTTCTTCCAATGGGAAATCATCGGCGAATACGCACCGCTGTTCGTCGAAGGCACCTGGATGACCTTGAAGGCCGCGATCATCTGCGTCATCGCCGGCACCTGCTGGGGCCTGGTGCTGGGCGTGGGCCGCCTGGCCGAGGCGCGCCATGGTTTCTGGAAATATTTCCTGCGCTACTGCGTGCAGTGGCCGATTCGCTTCTATGTCAGCTTCCTGCGCGGCACGCCCCTGTTCGTGCAGATCCTGCTGATTCACTTCGCGCTCATGCCGATGCTGATCAACCCCAGTGGCGGCCTGATCCTCTCGGGTGACCTGGCGCGCGAGATCCGCTCGCACTATGGCGCCTTCACCTCGGCGGTGCTGGCCATCACGCTCAATTCGGGTGCCTATGTGTCGGAGATCTTCCGCGCCGGCATCCAGTCGATCGACCGTGGCCAGAGCGAAGCCTCGCGCTCCCTGGGCATGAGCTACCTCGGCACGCTGCGCCGCGTGGTGCTGCCGCAGGCCTTCCGCCGCATGCTGCCGCCGCTGGGCAACAATGCGATTGCCATCGTCAAGGATTCCTCGCTGGCCTCGGCCATCGGTCTGGCTGAACTGGCCTATGCCGCGCGCACCGTCTCGGGCGCCTATGCGCGCTACTGGGAGCCGTACCTGACCATTTCGGTGATCTACTGGGTCATCACGCTGGCGCTGTCGGCGCTGGTGCGCCATCTGGAAGCGCGTTACGGCAAGGGAGATGCACGATGAGCACGATGATCAAGGTCAACCAACTGCAAAAGAGTTTCGGTCAGGCGCACATCCTGCGCGGCATCGACTGCGAGATCCGCGCGCGCGAGGTGGTGTGCGTGATCGGGCCGTCGGGCTCGGGCAAGAGCACCTTCCTGCGCTGCCTCAACGGCCTGGAGGAAGTCAGTGATGGCGACATCTTCATCGAAGGCGTCAAGCTCAATGATCCCAAGGTCAACCTCAATGCCTTGCGCGCCGAACTGGGCATGGTGTTCCAGCGCTTCAACCTGTTTCCGCACATGACGGTGCTGGAGAACCTGATCATGGCACCCATGCAGGTCAAGAAGCTCTCCCGCCGCGAAGCCGTGCTGGTGGCCGAGAAGCTGTTGCAGAAGGTGGGCCTGCTGGAGAAGATCGATGCCTTCCCCAACCAGCTCTCCGGCGGCCAGCAGCAGCGTGTGGCCATTGCCCGCGCGCTGGCGATGGAACCCAAGGTGATGCTGTTCGATGAACCGACCTCCGCCCTGGACCCCGAACTGGTGGGCGAGGTGCTGAGCGTCATGAAGCAGCTGGCCGAGGAAGGCATGACCATGGTCGTGGTTACCCACGAGATGGGTTTTGCCCGCGAAGTGTCGGACCGGGTCTTCTTCATCGACCAGGGCGTCATCATGGAAGAGGGGCCGCCGCAGCAGGTGCTGGGTGAACCGATTCATGAACGTACGCGCGATTTCTTGCGCAAGGTGCTGTAAGCCTCAGTGAAAAAGTGAAAACGCCGGGACGGATCCCGGCGTTTTTGATTTCAGTGATGCGCGCCCAGCACGATGGCGCCCGCCGCAATCACCAGGCAGGACAGCACGCGCCGCAGCGTCAGTCTTTCTCCCATGAAGAGCGTCCCGATCAGGAGCGCAAACAGCACCGAGGTCTCGCGCAGTGCCGAGACCATGCCCATGGGCGCCAGTGTCACGGCCCAGATCACGATGCCATAGGCCAGCAGCGACATCACGCCACCTGCCAGTCCGATCCAGGTGTCCTTGTGCGACAGCACCACCGGCGAGCGGCCGTGCTTGTACTGGTAGAGCAGCGCCAGCGGGATGCTGTCGGCCACGAACAGCCAGCCTGCATAGGCGATGGCATCGCCCGCCAGCCGCGCGCCAATGCCATCGGTGATGGTATAGGCCGCGATGAAGGCCCCGGTGGCCAGCGCCGCCAGCGGGGCGGACAGGTGTTCGCGCTGGCGCATGGCGCGCAGGTTGGCCAGGCTGACGATGCCCGCCGAGACCAGCGCAATGCCGATGACCGTGTAGAGCCCCAGCTGCTCGCCCGCGAACAGGGCTGCGCCCAGCGCCACCAGCAAGGGCGAGGAGCCGCGTGCAATCGGATAGGACTGGCCGAAGTCGCCGATGCGGTAGGCACGGATCAGAAACAGGTTGTAGCCGGTGTGCAGCAGGCCCGAGAGAATGATGTAGAACCAGCTGTCGGCCTGTGGCAGAGGACGCCACAGCACCAGCGGCACCGCACCCAGACCGGCGCCCAGCGTCATGAGCGAGAGCGAGGCCAGGCGGTCGTGGCTGCTTTTGAGCAGGGCGTTCCAGGAGGCGTGCAGCAGGGCAGCCGCCAGGACCAGGGCGATGACGGCCAGGTTCATGCGGCCAATCCGGCATCCAGATCGGCCACGCAACGCCACAGCGCATGACCTGAGGCCAGGTACTTGCGCTCGAAGGGCGTGATGGGTTGCTCAGGCCGCCAGGCTTCGGTCTGGAAAGTGCCGCCAGTCAGGTGGTTCAGGGCCGATGTGAATTCTTCGACATAGATTTGCCAGTTGCTGCGGCATTCCAGCCGTCCGCCCAGCGCCACGATGAAGGGAAACACCGGATGACCCTGCCAGCGCCGGGCCAGGTGGCCGATCTTGGGCCACGGATTGGGGTAGAGCAGATAGTGCTGCGCCGGACGCAGACCGGCCTGATGCGCCAGGCGCCAGTAATCGACCAGATCGGCGCGTACGAAGCAGAGGTTGGTCGGCTGCGGACCATCCCAGTGGGTATTGCGCGCCAGGCGGTCGGCCGACTGATCGATGCCGATGACGAAATGGTCCGGATGGCGCATGGCCAGGTGCAGCGTCGACAAGCCCACTCCGCAGCCGGTATCGAGGATCAGCGGCGCCTCGCCCGCCGCACGCCAAGCGGCCAGGCTGGCATCAAAGGCGCGCAGGTTGTAGTCGGTGACGGGTTTGCGGAAGGGGTGGGTCGGATCGGCGTGGCGCGCCACCAGGGTGGCCAGTTGCTCGTGCACGCCGGTCTGGGCGCTGCGGATGGGGGATGAATTCACGACAAGGTGCGGTAGGCGGCAAAACGCCATTTTAATGGACACCGCCACCCCGTCGCTGATGACAAGCTGACCAAAAGAAAACGCCGCGCGGTGGGCGCGGCGTTGTTGCCTGTGAAGCGGGAAAACCCGACCGGATCAGTGCAAGGTCATGGGATGACGCATCATCACGTCATAACGGCTCAGGAAGTTGTCGATGTCTTCCATGGACGGCTCGGAGGCAATCAGTTCCTGGACATCCTTGCGGAACAGTTCGGCCGCCGGGCCATCGATGTAGATCTCGCGCTGGCCGGACTTGTCCATGATCTCGTAGCCGCCGAAGCGCAGGGCTTCGTGGTCGGTATCGGCACCGAATTCGACGACGCTGTACTGCTCACTGTTGTAGATCAGGTTCATAGTGACTCCTTATGCTGGAATACTGCTTC
Source organism: Herbaspirillum sp. FG34 (assembly GCF_057809315.1). NCBI lineage: Bacteria > Pseudomonadati > Pseudomonadota > Betaproteobacteria > Burkholderiales > Oxalobacteraceae > Herbaspirillum > Herbaspirillum sp. FG34. Next base: position 126,772 of record NZ_JBMDJS010000014.1, read on the forward strand.
GAAAAGGAAGTGGCGCCTTCACCGTAAATTTCAAGACCCTTCACCTGGGCCGCGCCTCGTGTGCATTTCTGCTACTTCGATACAGCTCCCTCGGGGAACGCCGCGTCGCTTGCGCTCCTGAGTCTGTTGACGGCAGCTTTGCCCAAAAACTTTGATGGCTGCCTTCTTGCCTGATGATCCAAAACCGTCATGAAGCACTGTCACCGGCTGAAGATAGATGACAAGCCTGCCCGGAAGTTCATCATGCCGCCCCGGGCCGGGTTGCGCACTGGCAAGCCAGACGACACCTTCAGCATGCCGCTGTCGGACGCAAAAGAACATCAGGAAAATTCTGACGCCGCCACAGTTCCGTGACGGCGTTGCCCAAGCACATGCTCAGGCTACCAAAAGAAACGGGACCGCGCTGCGGTCCCGTGGTGCTTGTCCCTTGTGCCATGTGGCTTGTCGATGGCTCAGTGATTCTTGCGCGCCAGCTTGCCTGGTTCCACGCCCAGCTGCTTGAGCTTGCGGTAGAGGTGGGTGCGTTCCAGGCCGGTGCGTTCGGCTACGCGTGTCATGCTGCCGTTTTCGCGCACCAGATGGTATTCGAAATAGGCGCGCTCGAAGGCGTCCCGCGCTTCGCGCAGCGGCAGGTCGAAGGAGATGTTGGCGGCATTGTCAGCCACCTGACCGAAGGGGGCCGCAGCCGGCGTGCCATGATGCAGTGGTTCGCCGCCCAGCGTGGGCGCATAGGTGGTCACCGGGGCCGCGTGTTCGGGCGCATGCAGGCTGTCGGCGGCGCCATTGACCACGGCGGCCACCGGGGCCGGACGATAGCTGGCCGGGCGCACCGCTTCACGGCTGTGCGAGAGGCCCTGCTGCACGGCCTTGAGCAGCTTTTGCAGGGCGATCGGCTTTTCCAGGAAGTTGAGCGCGCCGATGCGGGTGGCTTCGACGGCGGTGTCGATGGTGGCGTGACCGGACATCATGATGACCGGCATGGTCAACAGGCCATCGCGTTGCCACTCCTTCAGGAGCGTGACGCCGTCGGTGTCGGGCATCCAGATGTCGAGCAGCACGAGGTCGGGGACACCGGCCTGGCGAAGCTCGCGTGCCTGCTGCGCGTTTTCCGCAGTGGTCACGACATGCCCCTCATCGCCCAGAATTTCTGAGAGCAATTCGCGGATACCCATTTCGTCATCGACGACCAGGATGTTAGCCATGTGCTGCTTTCCTCGCTGCTAGTTCATTGTCCAAGTGTTCGATCTTGTTCCGGGCCGGCGCGCTCGATGCGGCGTTGGCGAGCATGCCTTGATGAACTGCCGGGTCCCTCCCGGCGCCTTGCTGTCGAATCTTGATCCTGGGGACGGTTTCCGGAGAAAACTGTCTCTTAATCAATAGGTGCTAACTTTACCAGCAAAATTACAATTTTTGCGCCCCGGCCATCGGTCCGATTCTGGATATCGATGCGACCACCATGTTCCTCGACGATTTTCTTGACCATCGCCAGCCCCAGACCGGTGCCTCTGGCCTTGGAGGTGACATAGGGTTCAAAGGCGCGCGCCAGGATGGTGGGCGAGAAGCCGGGGCCGTTATCCATGATCGACAGACGCACCGCTGGCCGGCGCTGGCCAGCGGTGCCGGCAATGTCGATCTGCTCGGTCAGCACGTCGATGCGCGGTGCGCTCTGGCCGTCATCGGTCACGGCATCCTGGGCATTCTGCAGCAGATTATGGATGACCTGGCGCATCTGGGTCGCATCGCCCATGACCTTGCTCATCTCCGGTGCCAGGCGCGCGTGGATCACGTCGCGGCCATCGCCGGCCAGGTAGAGGTTGAGGATTTCCTCGATCAGGGCATTCAGATCCAGCGCCACCGGCTTGGCTGGCGGGGTCCTGGCGTAGTCGCGGAAGTCGTCGACCATGCGTTTCATGGCCGTGACCTGGTTGACGATGGTGGTGGTGCCCTTGTCGAGGATGGCGGCGTCGGCTGGCATGAGCTTGTCGGCCAGGCGGTGCTGCAGGCGTTCGGCGGAGAGCTGGATGGGGGTCAGCGGGTTCTTGATCTCGTGCGCCAGGCGGCGCGCCACCTCGCCCCAGGCAATCGAACGCTGGGCCGAGATGACGTTGCTGATGTCATCGAACACCACCACGTAACCGACGCCGTTTTCCACCGGCAGGTGCGAGCCGCGTGCCAGCAGGGTCAGCTTGTCGTGGTCGGGCTTGCCGCCTGGTTCCTCGTTGGCATCGCGCAGTGCGCCGGGCTGGCGCGAGAGCTCGAACTGGCGCTGCCAGTGCAGGCCGTCGGCACCATCGCTGCTGTGCTGGGCCAGTTGTTCGGAGAAGGCACGGATGATGGCCTGGGCAAATGGGGCCTGGCTGTCGATGGTCTGCAGGGGGGTACCGATATTGGCCGAGAAATCGTGGCCCAAAATGCGGCGCACCGAATCGTTGGCGCTGACGATGTTGAACTGGCCATCCAGCACCATCACCCCGGCCGACATGTTGGCCAGCACCGACTCCAGGTAGGCCTTGGCGTTCTCCAGCTCGGCCCGGTTCCTTTCCACCGAGGTGCGCGCTTCCAGCAGCTGGCGCGTCATGGTGTTGAAGGATTGGGTGAGCGTGCCCAGTTCATCGGAGGTGCTCACGATGGGGCGAGGTGAGAGATTGCCCTCGGCCACCGCCTTGGTGCCTTCGGCCAGCAGCAGCAGCGGCTTGGCCAGGTCGCTGGCGATCAGGAAGGCACTGGCGATGGCGGCGAAGATGGCCAGCAGCAGGGTCAGGGTGAGGGTGACCAGGTAGATCTTGCGCAGGCCCGAGCGCGAGACTGAACGCTGCTGGTATTCGTTGTAGGCCAGTCGCAGTGTTTCGGCATTGCTGGCGAGGTAGTCGGGCACCGGCTGGAGGATCTGCAGGTAGCGCGTTTCGTTCTGCAGGGACATGCCGCGACTGGGGGCCGGTACCAGCACCACCACGTGCAGCCGCAGGTTGCCGTCGGCGTCGGACTCGCCATTGGACGGGCGGGTATCATCGCTTTCCACCGCCGAGAAGGCGCGCGAGACCCGCGCCTGGCGCATCGCCTGGCTGCTGGGCAGCACGGGCGTGAGTGAACCGATGGAGCCGCCCACCGTACTCATCACCTGGCCATTGCCGTTGACGATGGTGATTTCCATGTTCTGGTCGCGCTGGCGGGAGAGGTAGGTCACCTGCTCCGAGTCGCTCATGTCGGAGAGTTCCTGGGCCATGCCACGCGCCCGCGAAACCAGGTCCGAGAGCGAGGAATCCAGCGCATTGCGGCCCAGGTTGAGGCCCGATTCGAGCGCCGCCTCCATGCGCACGTCGAACCAGGATTCGATGGAGCGCGACACGAACTGCACCGACATCAGGTAGATCACCGCTCCCGGCACGATGCCCACCAGCGCAAACATCAGCACCAGTCGCGCCAGCAGCTTGGAGCCGAACTTGCCGCGCCGGTAGCGTTTGTAGAGCCGCCCCAGCAGCAGCAGCACCAGTCCCAGCAGCGAAATGGCGGCCAGACCGTTCAAGAACAGCAGCCACGGGTAGTGCTGCTCGAAGAGGGCGGAATTTTCGGAGGCCGAGGCCAGCAGGAACAGCAGGACGCTGATGACGCCCCCGCCGACCACCAGCAGATAGCGTAAGGTGCGGCTCATTCGGGTTTGTAGTTGAATTCGATCCAGTCCGAGGACAGGCGCCAGTCACTGTTGTTGAGCGCATTGACCTGGAAAGGCTTGGGCAGCTGCGCCACGTCCAGGCGCATGCGCAGGCCGACCTGGTAGGTCTCGCCGGACTTGAGGGTGTTGTTGTCGGCGACGATCCAGCGCGGCGGGCGGCGGATCAGGGTCAGCGCGTCCTCGAGGTTGGTGAAGCTCTGCTGCAGCTGGCCGCTGATGGCGGTGTGGTATTGCCGGGTCAGCACGTTGTAGGACAGACGCAGGGTGCGCGTGAGCGAGACGCTGGTCTCGTCGAACCAGTACCAGCGCCGCCGGGTCAGCTGGACCTCGGTGGTGAAGTACAGGGGCACACCGCGCGAGAGCGCATCTTCCAGGCCGCGATTGAGGTCGAAGTCATAGGAAACCGAGAGGCGGTAGCCTTCGTCACTGGCTTCGATGCTGGCCTGGTTGATGGTGATTTCGGCGGCCTGCACGGCCAGGGTGGAACAGGCCAGCAGCAGCGCCAGCAGCCATTGCAGCACCGCGCGCAACAGCCGGGAGGGCTGGCGGGCGGGCGCGGGAGTCGGGAAGGGGGCCGATTGCGTCAAATTCATGCACCAGGTTTTTGGAACAGCGCATAGAACAGGCCATCGTGATCGGCATCGGCACGGGCCGTCGGCAACAGTTGGCCTGGAGCGGGCAGCCGGATGGCATGGTTTTTCTGCGCGAAGGCGATCGCTTGCTGCTCCGATTCCTGGGGCCACAGCGAGCAGGTTACGAGCAGCAATTTACCATCCGGTCGCAGCATCTGCCAAAGCTTGTCCAAAATTTGCGCAGAAAGTGTTGCAAGCTGCACGGTGTCGGTCTTGCGACGCAGCCAGCGGATATCCGGGTGGCGCCGCACGATGCCCGAGGCAGTGCAAGGTACGTCGGCCAGGATGCGGTCGTAGCCCTGGCCATCCCACCAGCTGTCGTCGCGGGCGTCACCCGTGAGCAGCCTGGCCTTGAGCTGCAGCCGGTCGAGGTTCTCGGCGATGCGCTGCAGGCGGCGCGGGTCGTGATCCAGTGCCTGCAGGTCGAGCTCGGCCAGTTCCAGCAGATGGCCGGTCTTGCCGCCGGGTGCGGCGCAGGCATCGAGCACCCGCATGCCGTCGGTCACGTCCAGCAGCGGTGCGGCCAGTTGGGCGGCCGCATCCTGTACCGATACCACACCCTCGGCAAAGCCGGGGATCTGCTGCACCGGCATCGGCTTGTCCAGCCGCACTGCGCAGGGACCGATGGCACGCGCGCCGATACCGGCCTGCTGCAGCGTGGCCAGGTACTGCTCGACGCTGGCACGGCGACGGTTCACGCGCAGCGTCAGTGGCGGTGGCTGGTTGCCGGCGTGGAGGATGGCCTGCCACTGCTCGGGATAGGCGGCCTTGAGACGGTCGATCCACCAGGTCGGGTAGTTCCAGGTGGCGGGCGGGGTCTTGCCGGCCTGCGGCATGAGCGTCGCACGTTCGCGCAGGAAGCGGCGCAGGATGGCGTTGACCACTCCCTTGGCGAAACTCATGTCCTGGCTGATGGCGGCCGCCTGCACTGCCTGGTCGACCACGGTGAAGCTGTCGTAGCCGGCTTCTTCTTCATTGACCAGCAAGGCCAGTGCCGTCACCAAGAGGCCGTGCAGCACTTCCGGTTGCGGTGGCTTGTTGGCCAGCAGACCCAGCAGGCTGTCGCTCAGGCCGAGCTGGCGCATGGCGCGGTAGCTCAGGTCCTGGATGGCACCGCGTGCCGGGGGCGGCGCATCGCTGCGGGCGAAGATCTGCGCCAGCGCCTGCGGCAGCGCATGGCCGGCGCCCACGGCGGCCACTGCCTGGGCGGCATAGGCCAGCTGGTAGGCCAGGGAATCGGCCTTGGCGCCGGGGGAGAGGAGAGAAATCTGGATCACGTCTTGGCTGGCTCAGGAAGATACGACAGCGCCCGTGTTGCAGCACGGCAATGACCGGTGCGAGGGGCGCGGGCCGCCAGTGTACCAGCGGCCCATGCTGACCACACCTGCGTCATGCGTTTTCGTGCGGTGGCCCTGGCCGCAGCAGGGCAGTCGCTGGGTGCCCGGAAACGACAAACGGCTGCCGCGGTGGATGATCGCGGCAGCCGTTCGGCCAGGGTGCATCAGGTCCGCAAGCAGCCGGCGCCATCGCGGCCCCGGTCTTGCCCGGCCATCAGACGCCCCAGAGGATGTCGTAATTGCCCTTCTTGGCTTCGCGCAGCATGTCCAGCAGCGGATAGGCGCGGGCCGAGAAGCTGACCGGTTCGATCTTTTCGTGGTTGTGGTCGTCGACGTCGGCGTTGTGGTGGGCGTTGACGTCACGCGCCAGTGCCTCGGCCGCTTCGTGCGACTTGCTGGCGTTGATCTGCTGTTCCAGCACGGCGACGGCGTCACCGGCCTCGGCGGCAGTGATCACGCCACGGGCGAGGTCCTTGTGCAGCAGGTCCAGGATGGGTTTGGCGTGCGACTCGTACATCACCACATCGGCAGCCGCTTTTGATTTGAATGTGATCAGCATATTTCCTCAGGGTCTTTGATTGAAAACGTTTTTTGGGGCGCGTACGTCAACGCGCACGCGCTGGAAATGCGCTGCAGACTGCATCCGCATTTCTGCGGGAATGCCCGTTTGGAGTGACAGGCAACACAAGAATACTCTGCTAGCCGGAATCTTGTCATCCGGCTCGGCCCCGCTCAGCTTGGTTTGAAAGAGCTGAAAAAGGTTTCAATATTTTCCTCGGTGAAGGCTTTTTCTTCCCCTACGATGAGAATCTGGTACACCCGGCGTTCCCGTACCGCCAGGCGGGCCACCAGCCGCAGGGGGCGGCCCCGGGCCGCGCCGTGCGCATCCAGATCGAGCGTGCGCGTCAGGCCCGTGGTTTTGCCGGGCCAGCGCGGCGAGCCTTGCGGCTGGCCGCCGATGTTGTTGAGCAGGGCGGTGCGCATCGCGTCCAGCGCCCGGTCGGCCGCTGCCGCATCGGGCAGCTCGGCCGTACCCACGGCGAAGGTGAGGCCGTCGACCTCGGCGGCGGTCATGCTCATGTCGACCTTGGGGCCGTCCAGGTCCACCGGGCGCGTCACGCTGGCCGGCTTGGCTGGCAGCAGCACCACGAAATGCGCACCGTTGTCGCTGGCTTCGCGCCAGTTGTAGCGCGGCGAACAGGCCGCCAGGCACAGGCAGGCCAGCGACAGCAACAGCAGGGCAGGACGAAGAGGGCGCATGGCAACGGTCCGAAAACGGCGAGAGAGGCATCATAACAAAGGCGCTTGCAAGCCAATATGAAGCAAATAACGCGTTTGTCCGATGGTCTGCGCGCAATTCTTGCGGTATAAGAACGCATCGAAACGGACCCCCTCGACCGATATGAATCAACATACCCAAACCGGCCTGCCGGAACTGACCCTGCGCGGCATGTTGCTGGGCGCGCTCATCACGGTGGTGTTTACCGCCTCCAACGTCTATCTTGGCCTGAAGGTCGGCCTGACCTTTTCCTCGGCCATTCCCGCTGCGGTGATTTCGATGGCGGTGCTGCGCCTGTTCTCCAATGCCAACATCCTGGAAAACAACATGGTCCAGACCCAGGCGTCTGCGGCCGGCACCTTGTCTTCCATCATCTTCATCCTGCCGGGCCTGGTGATGATGGGCCACTGGCAGGGCTTCCCCTTCCTGCAGACGCTGGGCATCTGCGCCGCCGGCGGCATGCTGGGCGTGATGTTTTCCATTCCGCTGCGCCGGGTGATGGTGGTGCAAAGCGCGCTGCCCTATCCGGAAGGGGTGGCGGCCGCTGAAATCCTGCGCGTGGGCAGTGCCGACGCCGACGGTGGCGAGCAAACCCGGCGCGGCCTGCGCGATATTCTCTTCGGCGGCACCCTGGCAGCAGCCTTCAGCGTGATTGCCAGCGGACTGAAGTTGTTTGCCGAAAGCATCAGCCTCTGGTTCACCGCCGGGGCCTCGGTGGTGCGTCTGACCATGGGATTTTCGCTGGCGCTGGTGGGGGCGGGCTACATGATCGGCATCGTCTCCGGCATCGCCATCCTGATCGGGCTGGTGATTGCCTGGGGCGTGGCCGTGCCTTATCTCACGGCGGTGACCCCGCATGCGGCTGACGTGGCCATGTCGGACTTCGCCAATGGGCTGTGGAAAAGCCAGGTGCGCTTCATCGGTGCCGGCATGATCGGCGTGGCGGCGGTCTGGACCCTGGCCACGCTCTTCAAACCCATGCTCGAAGGCGTCAAGGCCTCGCTGTCGACGCTCGCGCGGCGCCAGCAGGGCAGCACCGAGCGCACCGATCAGGACATGTCGCCGCGCTGGATCATCGCCATCAGCCTGGCCATGATTGCGCTGCTGGCGGTGGTGTTTGCCTCCTTCCTGTCGGAGGCGCCGGTGTCGCCGGCGCTGTTCATCGGGCTGATCGTCTATGCGGTGGTGTTTGCCTTCGTGTTCGGCTTCCTGGTGGCGGCGGCCTGCGGCTACATGGCCGGGCTCATCGGTTCCTCCTCCAGCCCGATTTCCGGTATCGGCATCGTGGCGGTGATTCTGGTGTCGGTGCTGCTGCTGGTCTCGGGCGCGGTCGATCCGCTGCTGGCCACCCCCGACGGCAGCAAGCTGGCCATCGCGGTGGCGCTGTTCGTGACCGCCGCCATCATCGCGGTGGCCGCCATTGCCAATGACAACCTGCAAGACCTGAAGACCGGCCAGCTGGTCGGCGCCACGCCCTGGCGCCAGCAGGTGGCGCTGCTGGTCGGTTGCGTGGTGGGTGCGCTGATCATTCCTCCGGTGCTCAATCTGCTCTACAACGCCTACGGCTTCACCGGTGCCCTGCCGCGCGCCGGCATGGATGCGGCGCAGGCCCTGGCGGCGCCACAAGCCACGCTGATGACGGCCATCGCGACCGGCATCTTCACCCGTGAGCTGAACTGGACCATGCTGGGCGTGGGGGTGGCGCTGGGCATCGTGCTCATCGTCATCGACTGGCTGCTGGCCCGTCGTGGCGGTGTGGCGCGCCTTCCGGTGCTGGCGGTAGGCATCGGCATCTACCTGCCGCCGATGGTCAGTAGCGCCCTGTTCCTGGGGGCCTTGCTGGGCTGGCTGATTGAACGCGCATTGCGGCGTCGTGCGCTGGCCGCTGGTGCCGATCCGCAGGCCTATGCGGACCAGCCGCGTCAGCGTGGCATTCTGGTGGCATCCGGCCTGATCGTCGGGGAGAGTCTGGTCGGCGTGCTCTTGGCGGCCATCATCGGCTTTACCGGCAAGGATGCACCGCTGGCCGTGGTGTCGGGCGCGTTTGAGTCGACCGCACAGTGGCTTGGACTGGTCGCGCTGGCGCTGGTACTGATCGCCTTTGCGCGGCGCATCCTGCCGGCGCGCTGAAGAGGCCCTAATACCCGCCCAGCATGCGCCGATACTGGACCGCCTCGGCCACGTGCGTCTGCAGGATGTGTTGGGCATCGGCCAGGTCGGCGATGGTGCGGGCCAGTTTCAGCACCCGGTGATAGGCCCGCGCCGACCAGTTCAGCCGCAGCATGGCGGCCTGCAGCAGTTGGGCCGCGGCATCGTCGTGCTGGCAGTACCGGTCGATTTGGCTGCCACCGAGCTGGCTGTTGGGTTTGCCTTGGCGCTGCCATTGACGTTCAAAGGCGCGTGCGACGCGCTTCGCGATGGCGGCGCTGGATTCGCCCGGCTGCTGGCTGGCCAGTTCGGCGGGGCTCAGGGCGCTCACATGGATCTGCATGTCGATGCGGTCCAGCAGCGGACCGGACAGGCGCGCCTGGTAGCGCTTGACCAGCTCGGGCGTACAGCGGCAGCGGCCTTGCGGATCACCATGCAGTCCGCACGGACAGGGATTCATCGCCGCAATGAGCTGGAAGCGCGCCGGGAACCGTGCCTGCCGCGCCGCCCGCGATATCACGATATGCCCCGATTCCATCGGCTGGCGCAGCACGTCAAGCACGCTGCGCGGGTACTCGGCGATCTCGTCGAGGAACAGGACCCCATGATGCGCCAGCGAGATTTCTCCGGGCCGGGGTGAACTGCCGCCGCCGACCAGCGCCACGGCGGAGGCGGTGTGGTGCGGTGCGCGATAGGGGCGTTGGCGCCAGCGATCCATGTCGACACTGCCGCTCAAGGATTGCACCGCCGCTGACTCCAAGGCCTCTTCCAGCGTCATCGGCGGCAGGATGCCGGGCAAGCGCGTGGCCAGCATCGACTTGCCGGCACCGGGTGGCCCGACCAGCAGGATGCTGTGCTGGCCGGCCGCGGCCACTTCCATCGCGCGTCGCGCCTGTAACTGCCCTTTGATGTCGCTGAAATCCGGATAGGTCGGCACGTCCACTGCCGACCGTGGCGGGTGCCGCTGCAGCCGGGCCGCAGGGTCGCGCGTACTGAAGTGGCTGCAGACCTCCAGCAAGGACCTGGCGGGAAGGATGTGCGCCTCGGGCAGCAGTGCCGCTTCGTCGGCATTGGCCGCCGGCAGGATGAAGCTGCGTGGCTGGCCGTGTTCCTGGTGCTCCCGCTGGATGGCGCAGGTCATGGCCAGCGCGCCGCGAATGGGCAGCAACTGGCCCGACAGCGACAGCTCTCCCGCATATTCATGATCGTCCAGCCGGTCCGCAGGAATCTGCTCGGAGGCGGCCAGGATGCCCAGCGCAATGGGCAGATCGAAGCGTCCGGATTCCTTGGGCAGGTCGGCCGGAGCGAGGTTGACGGTGATGCGGCGGGCAGGGAATTCAAACCGGGCGTTTTGCAGCGCTGCCCGAACGCGATCACGGGCTTCCTTGACCTCGGCTTCGGGGAGCCCGACGATGGTAAAGGCCGGCAAGCCATTGGCCAGGTGCACCTCGACCGTCACAGGCGGGGCGCTCATGCCGGCCAGGGCGCGGCTGCGCAAGACTGCCAGGCTCATCGCAATGCGCCCGGCAGCTTGTCAGCAGGAAGAAGGGAAGGGGGAGAAAAAGAGAAAAGTGTCCGGGCCAGGATCATGGAGTCTGTTTTTGCTGAGCCTCAAGCTCGGCAACACGCGCTTCCAGCGCCTCCAGGCGGGCACGGGTCTTGGCCAGCACCTGGGCCTGGACGTCGAATTCCTCGCGCGTGACCAGGTCCAGCTTGGCAAAACCCTGACTCAGCATGGCCTTGACGTTCTTCTCGATGTCCTTGGCCGGAGAGTTCTCGATCGCCTTGTTGATCTTGGATTGCAGGTCTTCAAAAAATGGGGGCTTGTCCATGTCGGATCTCCTTGGCTGATAGCTGTACTGCAAGTTTAGCGGTTTCCCGCTCATCCTCAAACCGCGATGTCCTGTACAGACTGCATTTTTGTGCACAGGTGCCGTCACGAGGTTGAATTTTCTTTCGAGAAATGCGCCGACTTGGTGATCCTGGCCTCGCCCACCACCCACGCACCAAAATGTGATTGCCGCGTCCGATGCAGGTTTGACAAAAAACAAGCAATATCGCACCAATGACGTGCATCGACAGGCTTGATGCACTATTTTGAAGCTGTTCTCGAAAAAAATCGTTGCAAATCTCTGGTTTCACGCAAAAAGACAAGTCTGCCTTGCCGAACGGACATGGCACGGCTCCTGCTAAAGGGTTTGGGCAAAGACAAAAAAACGACTTTATTGTTCAAACATAAACCAGAGGGAAAGTCATGAAGAAACTGATTCTTGCAACAGCCATCGCCGCATCCTTCGTTTCTACCGTGGCCCGCGCCGAAGACGCCAAGCCGGATAATGAATTGAGCTTCAACGCCGCCGTGGTGAGCGACTACCGCTACCGCGGCCTGACCCAGACCCGTTTCGACCCGGCGCTGCAGGTAGGTGCTGACTACACGCACAACCCGACCGGTCTGTACGCCGGCACCTGGCTGAGCAACATCAAGTGGATCAAGGACGCCGGCACCCTCACCGGTACCGATACCAAGGGTAACGTCGAGTGGGACATCTACGGCGGCAAGCGCGGTGACATCGGCGGCGGTTTCACCTATGACGTCGGCGGCCTGTACTACTACTACCCGGGCAACACCCTGGCCAACAGCGGCGCCAAGAACGCCAATACCTTCGAACTGTACGGTCAGGTCGGTTACGGTCCGGCCTATTTCAAGTATTCGCAATCGCTGACCAACCTGTTCGGCGCCGTCAACAGCAAGTACAGCCAGTACTTCGATCTGGGTGCCAACATCGAGACCTACTATGGCGTCATGCTCGGTCTGCACCTCGGTCACCAGAACGTGCGTGGCAACCCCGGCCAGTTCAGCTACACCGACTGGAAGGTCGGCCTGTCCAAGACCTTCGACGACGCTGCCGGCATCACCCTGGGCCTGGCCTATGTCGGTACCGACCTGAAGGACGGCGTGACGACCACCCCGGCATCGGATGGCACCAAGAACGTCGGCAAGAACGGCTTCGTCTTCTCCATCAGCAAAACTTTCTAACAAGAGGTTCGTATGAAACTGATCACAGCGATCATCAAACCGTTCAAGCTGGACGAGGTGCGTGAAGCCCTCTCCGCGATCGGTGTGCAAGGCATCACCGTGACTGAAGTCAAGGGCTTCGGTCGTCAGAAAGGCCATACCGAGCTGTATCGCGGTGCCGAGTATGTGGTCGATTTCCTGCCCAAGACCAAGATCGAGGCGGCCGTCGACGACGCCATCGTCGAACGCGCCCTGGAAGCCATCGAGACTGCTGCCCGCACCGGCAAGATCGGCGACGGCAAGATCTTCGTCCAGGACCTGCTGGATGTGATCCGTATCCGCACCGGCGAGACCGGTAAAGACGCTCTGTAAAAAAGGGGAATTCTAATGAGCATGAAGAAAATGTTTTCCGGCGCGCTCGCCATTGGCGCGCTGTTGTTGGCGGTAGGCTTTACCGCTCCGGCCCAGGCGCAGGACGCGCCCAAGCCTGAAGCCGCAGCGGCCACCGCCGCTGCCCCGGCCGCTGCCGCTCCGGCTGCGCCCAAGGCTGACGCCGCTGCCCCGGCGGCGGCTCCCGCCGCACCGGCCGCTGCTGCTGCCGCGCCGGCACCGGTGCCCAACAAGGGCGATACCGCCTGGATGCTGGTCTGTACCGCCTTCGTCATCCTCATGACCCTGCCTGGCCTGGGTCTGTTCTACGGCGGCCTGGTCCGCAGCAAGAACATGCTGTCGGTGCTGATGCAGTGCTTCATGATCTTCTCGCTGATCTACATCCTGTGGTTCGTCTACGGCTACAGCATCGCGTTCACCGAGGGCAATGCCTTCTTCGGCGGATTCGACCGACTGTTCCTGCACGGCTTGACGGGTGACTCCAACACCGGCACCTTCAGCAAGGGCGTGGTCATTCCGGAACTGGTCTTCGTGGCCTTCCAGGGTGCGTTTGCCGCCATCACCGTGGCGCTGATCATCGGTTCCTTCGCCGAACGCGTGAAGTTCTCGGCGGTGATCCTGTTCTCGATCCTGTGGTTCACCTTCTCCTACCTGCCGATGGCCCACATGGTCTGGTTCTGGCCGGGTCCGGACGCCTTCACCGACGCTGCTGCCGCTGAAAAGGCGACCGCCATCTCGGGCTGGCTGTTCCAGAAGGGCGCGCTGGATTACGCTGGTGGCACCGTGGTGCACATCAACGCCGCCATTGCCGGCCTGGTCGGTTCCTACGTGATCGGCAAGCGTATCGGTTTCGGCAAGGAAGCCTTCAAGCCCCATAGCCTGACCCTGACCATGGTCGGTGCCTCGTTGCTGTGGTTCGGCTGGTTCGGCTTCAACGCCGGTTCCGGTCTGGAAGCCAACGGCACTGCTGCCCTGGCCTTCGTCAACACCATCCTGGCTACTGCTGCTGCCGTGCTGTCCTGGAGCTTCGGCGAATGGATCGGCAAGGGCAAGCCTTCCATGCTGGGTGCCGCTTCCGGTGCCGTCGCTGGCCTGGTGGCGATCACCCCGGCCGCTGGCTTCGTGGGCGTCATCGGCGCCGTGGTCATGGGCCTGATCGCTGGTCTGCTGTGCCTGTGGGGCGTGAGCGGTCTGAAGAAGATCCTGGGTTCGGACGACGCGCTGGATGTCTTCGGCGTGCACGGCGTGGGCGGCATCCTGGGTGCCATCCTGACCGGCGTGTTCGCAGCCCCCAGCCTGGGCGGCACCGGCATCTATGACTACGTGGCCAACGCCGTGGCACCGGATTACTCCATCGGCGGCCAGGTCTGGATCCAGTTCCAGGGCGTGCTGACCACCGTGATCCTGTCGGGTGTGGTCTCCTTCATCGCCTACAAGATCGTTGACGTCGTCATCGGCCTGCGTGTGACCGAGGAAGAAGAACGCGAAGGCCTGGATATCTCCAGCCACGGCGAATCGGCTTACCACTAAGCATCGCTCTACTGAGTCTGCAGTATTCCTTCGGGGCTGGAAACGGCCTCTTTATCAGGCGCCTTCGGGCGCCTGTTTTCATTTGTAGGCATTTGTAGGCGTTCGTACGCGTTCGTACGCTTCACAACATGAAGAAAAGCGCATACTTGTCATATCGCCAAGTTGTCTGCCGGGTTGTCGCTTTTTCGTCATTTTTCTTCATGAAAAAAGCTTTCCCGATGCAATGCCGCGTCGCAGGCGGATAATTCCCGAGTAATTGAGTCGGACTCTTTAAAATGCCGTCTTCATCGCCATGTGAACACTCCCGTCCACGCCTTTGCAGCGACCGTGGCCGGGCCGGGCTTTGCTGAAATGACAACGGCGGTTTCTACCGCGTTGCAACACGGTTTCAGGAATCCGCTAAAATCGACACTCGCTGCCGGCATTTACATCTCGTTAAGGTCTTTTATGGTCCCGCATCTTGTCACCGCTCTCAATGGTCCCCTGCTGGAGCTGGAGAAGAAAATCCTGGGCGCCACGCCGGCCATCGAACGCTGGTTCCGCATGGAGTGGCAGGAGCACACGCCGCCCTTCTATTGCTCGGTCGACCTGCGCAACGCCGGTTTCAAGCTGGCCCCGGTCGACACCAACCTGTTCCCGGGCGGCTTCAACAACCTCTCCCCGGAGATGCTGCCGCTGGCGGTACAGGCGGCCATGGCGGCCATCGAGAAATACTGTCCGGATGCGCGCAATCTGCTGCTGATCCCGGAAACCCAGCCCGGCAACACCTTCTACCTGCAGAACATCGGCCGTCTGATGCAGATCTTCCGCCAGACCGGCCTGAACGTACGCCTGGGCAGCCTGGCGCCGGGCGCAGCCAAGCCGCAGCAGATCGAGCTGCCCGACGGCACCCATATCACGCTGGAACCGCTGGAGCGCTCGGCCAATGGCCGCCGCCTGGGCCTGAAGAACTTCGATCCCTGCACCGTGCTGCTCAACAATGACCTCTCCAGCGGCATTCCCTCGGTGCTGGAAGGGCTACATGAACAAAGCGTCCTGCCGCCGCTGCATGCGGGCTGGGCGCTGCGCCGCAAGAGCAATCACTTTGCCGCCTACGATGAAGTGGTGAAGAAATTTTCCAAAATGGTCGAGGTCGACCCGTGGATGCTCAATCCGCTCTTCGCCAAGGTCGGCGACATCGATTTCCAGGAGAACACCGGCACCGACGCGCTGGCCGACAGCGTCTCCTCGCTGCTGTCGAAGATCCGCAAGAAGTACAAGGAATACGGCATCAAGGAGCAGCCTTTCGTCTTCATCAAGGCCAATGCCGGCACCTACGGCATGGGCATCATGGCGGTCAAGGATGCCAGCGAGATCAAGGATCTGAACCGCAAGCAGCGCACCGGCATGCTGGCCGGCAAGGAAGGGCTGGAAGTCTCGGAAGTGATCGTGCAGGAAGGCGTGCACTCCTTTGAGCGCATCAACCAGGCCGTGGCCGAGCCGGTGGTCTACATGATCGACCGCTACGTGGTGGGCGGATTCTATCGCGTGCATGCCGAGCGCGGCGTCAATGAAAACCTCAATGCGCCCGGCGCGCATTTCGTGCCGCTGGCCTTCGCCCAGCAGCATGCCCTGCCGGACATGCACGCCAAGCCGGGCACGGCTGCCCCCAACCGTTTCTACATGTATGGGGTGGTGGCGCGGCTGGCCTTGCTGGCCGCCTCGGTGGAGATGGAAAAGACCGACCCCAACCCGGAAGTTTATTAATATCGCGCCCTTGCCAGGCACAACAGGACCCTAGCCTCATGAAAATCGCTTTCCTCGCCGATCCTCTGGAGTCGTTCAAGACGTACAAGGATTCCACCTTCGCCATGATGCGCGAGGCCGCGCGTCGCGGCCACAGTATCTACGCCTTTGAACAGGGCGACCTGGTGCTGGAAAGCGGCCTGGTGACGGCCAATGCCTGCAAGATCACCCTGACCGGTGATGCCGATGACTGGTATCGCGCCGACAAGCCGGCGTCGTCCTTCCTCTCCGAATTCGATGCGGTGATCGTGCGCAAGGATCCGCCCTTCGACATGGAGTACATCTACACCACCTACCTGCTGGAACTGGCCGAGAAGCAGGGGGCGCGCGTATTCAACAAACCGGCAGCGATCCGCAGCCACAACGAGAAGCTGGCCATTGCCCAGTTCCCGCAGTACACCGCGCCGACCCTGGTCACGCGCGACGCCAGGCGTCTGCGCGCCTTCCACGACGAGCACCAGGACGTGATCCTGAAACCCCTCGATGGCATGGGCGGCATGGGCATCTTCCGCGTCAAGGCCGATGGCATGAACCTGGGCTCCATCATCGAAACCCTGACCGACAACGGTCAACGCACGATCATGGCACAGCGTTTCATTCCCCAGATCAGCGCAGGCGACAAGCGCATTCTCCTCATCGGCGGCAAGGTGGTGCCCAATGTGCTGGCACGCATTCCGCAGGGCAACGAGGTGCGCGGCAACCTGGCCGCGGGCGGTTTGGGCAAAGCGCAGCCGGCATCGGCACGCGACATCGAGATCGGCGAGGCGCTCGGTCCGATCTTGTATCAACGTGGCCTGTTGCTGGTAGGATTGGATGCGATCGGCGACTATCTCACCGAAATCAACGTGACCAGCCCGACCTGCTTCCAGGAAATCACCGAGCAGACCGGGTTTGATGTGGCGGCGATGTTCGTGGATGCACTGGAGGCAGCCGCAGGGGCAGCAGAGGCAACAGGGTCGGTCCGATAATGGGATCGACAGAGCATGACGGGCTGCTCGGGGAAAAGCGCGTCGCATCAGATGGCAACAATTCCATGGTTGGTATTCTTCTCTTGACGCACGCCCCGCTGGGGCAAGCTTTCCTGGCCGCCGCCACGCACGTCTTCCGCGGCCGTCCCGAACGGATGGAGGCGATCGACGTGATCGCCGACCAGAACCCGGCGGAGGTGCAAAAACTGGCCATCGAGGCCGTCGGTCGCCTCGACGATGGCAGCGGCGTACTGGTCATCACCGATGTCATGGGCGGCACGCCCTCCAACTGTACGGGCTTCCTGTGCGGATTGGGCAACGTGCAGGTGATCGCCGGCATCAGCCTGCCCATGTTGCTGCGGGCGCTGACCTACCGTAACGACACGCTGGATGTGGTGGTTGAAATGGCGCTGGCAGGCGGCCAGAATGGTGCGGTGCGCATCGACAACCGCATCCGGGTGGCGGCGTCGGCCTGAATCTTGCGCCTGGCCGCATCGAACCGCGCCAACACGATAAAAACGAAAGCAGAACATGATTCAAAAAGAACTCGAAATCGTCAACAAGCTGGGCCTGCACGCGCGCGCCTCGGCCAAGCTCACCCAGCTGGCCGGCAAGTTCAAGAGCGAAGTCTGGCTGACCTTCAACAAGCGCCGCGTCAATGCCAAGTCCATCATGGGCGTGATGATGCTGGCCGCCGGCAAGGGCAGCATCGTCACCCTGGAAACCGAGGGCGCCGACGAGCAGGAATGCTTCACCGCACTGGAAGCGCTGATTGCCGACAAGTTCGGCGAAGGCCAGTAATCCCCTTCACTGCACTTGCGGTATTGCGCCGCAACATCGCGGCATGGCTGGAATGCTTCTTGCGACATGTCAAGGCCCGTGCATTTCCTGTGCGGGCTGAAACAATGTTCATATACGCTGCTTGTCCTATAGTCTTTGGCGCAGCCCGCCCGGTCGTGATTGCCAAATCATTATTTGTTCGGTAACTTGCTTGAGCTACCGCGCGCTGGCAACACGGCGGACTATAAGAAAACAGGCAGGAGATACGCGATGGCTTCATTCAGCTTACATGGAATCGCGGTGTCGCAAGGCATCGCCATCGGACGCGCGCACTTGATGGCGCCGGCCGCACTGGACGTCAAACATTACCTGATCGCACCCGACCAGGTCGAGGCCGAGATCGGGCGCCTGAAGAGCGCGGTCAAGGCGGTGCACCAGGAACTTCATATCATCCGTTCCGAACTGCCCAAGGACGCGCCGCCCGAACTGGGCGCCTTCATCGATGTGCATTCATTGATTCTGTCGGACCCGATGCTGGCCGAGGTGCCGCAGGACATCATCCGCCATCGCTACTACAACGCCGAATGGGCGCTGGTGACGCAGATCGAGGAATTGTCGGCGCAGTTCGACGAGATCGAGGATCCCTACCTGCGCGAGCGCAAGGCCGACATCCAGCAGGTCGGCGAGCGCATCCTCAAGGTCCTCACCGGCAGCGCCGGCCAACTGCCACCTACCGGCGAAGCCGCCGCCAACATCATCGTGGTGGCCCACGACATCTCGCCGGCCGACATGCTGCAGTTCCGCGAGAGTGCCTTCGCCGGCTTCGTCACCGATCTGGGCGGTCCCAATTCGCATACCGCCATCGTGGCCCGCAGCCTGGCCATTCCGGCGGCCGTGGGCATGCACAATGCTTCGGTGCTGGTCAAGCACGACGATGTGCTCATCATCGATGGCGATGCCGGCGTGGTCATCGTCGATCCTTCCCCGCTGGTGCTGGCGCAGTATCGCGCGCGCCAGGAACGCCTGCTGCGCGAGCGGAAGAAACTTTCACGTCTCAAGAAAACCCCGGCCATCACTCAGGATGGCGAACCCATCACGTTGCTGGCCAACATCGAGTTGCCCAACGATGCCGCCAATGCCTTCGAGGCCGGCGCCATGGGGATCGGTCTGTTCCGTTCGGAATTCCTGTTCATGGGGCGCGCCGGTCATCTGGAAAAATTCCCCAGCGAGGATGAACAGTTCGAGTCCTACAAGCAGGCCGTCATCGCCATGAAGGGCCGGGTGGTCACCATCCGTACCCTGGACGTGGGCGCCGACAAGCCGCTGGACGAGGACGAGGAAACGGCCCTGAACCCGGCACTGGGCTTGCGTGCGATCCGCTATTGCCTGTCCGAGCCGCAGATGTTTCTGACGCAGTTGCGCGCCATCCTGCGTGCCTCGGCTTATGGTCCCATCAAGCTGCTGGTGCCGATGATGGCGCATGCCTTCGAGATCGACCAGACGCTGGCCATGATCGAACAGGCCAAGCAGCAACTGCGCGAGCGCAAGCAGAAGTTCGATGAAGAAATCCCGGTCGGTGCCATGATCGAGATCCCGGCGGCGGCGCTGGCGCTGCCCTTGTTCATCAAGCGGCTGGACTTTCTCTCCATCGGCACCAATGACCTGATCCAGTACACCCTGGCCATCGACCGCGTAGACCACGAGGTGGCGCATCTCTACGACCCGCTGCATCCGGCGGTGCTGTTCCTGCTCTCCACCGTCATCACCCAGGGGCGCAAGGCCGGCATTCCGGTCTCGGTGTGCGGCGAAATGGCCGGTGACCTCAAATGGACGCGCCTGTTGCTGGGCATGGGGCTGCTGGAATTCTCCATGCACCCTTCGCAGATCCTGTCGGTGAAGAACGAGATCTTGAACAGCGACCTGCGCCTGCTGGAGCCGCAGGTCAAGAAGGTGCTGCGCGCCAGCGAACCGGCCGCCATCGCGGCGGCCATGGCGCAGTTGCAGGCGCTGCAGGCCGAACCCGCCATGGCCGAGGCCAGAGTCGCCACGCGCCGTCGTTAAGCAGCATGACGCATGCCGGGCAGGGCCGTTTGACGGGTCTGCCCGACTTGGGTATTCTTACACCACTGCGCCGATTTGAACGGTTTGACCAACTTCAGCTTGCGGGCGCCGGGATACTGATCCCATCTAAATGCGGCTAAAGCGAGCTTGGATCGGCTGTTCCTCCCAAGACGTAGCGTAGCCCCATCGATGAGTGAGCCCGCAAGCAATGCTTCCGGGCTTTTTTGTTGCCCGCGCACGAGACTGGCCACCCCGCCCGGCGAAGCGACCGCCAGCATCGCTCGCACCGAGCCCCCTGGCGCCGAGTCACTTACGCAGAACAATCATGTCGATGGCAATCGTATCGCCCCAGGTCATGCACTTCGCCGAGCCGCTGCCGCTGCAGAGCGGCGCCTCGCTGGCGGACTACTCGCTGACCTATGAAACCTACGGCACCCTCAATGCCGACAAATCCAATGCCGTGCTGGTCTGCCACGCGCTCAATGCCTCCCATCACGTGGCCGGCGTCTATGCCGACGATCCTGACAACGTCGGCTGGTGGGACAACATGGTCGGTCCCGGCAAGTCCCTGGATACGGACCGCTTCTTCGTCATCGGTGTCAACAACCTGGGTTCCTGTTTCGGCTCGACCGGCCCGATGCACCCCAACCCGGCCACCGGCAAGCCCTATGGCGCCGATTTCCCGGTGGTGACGGTGGAAGACTGGGTCAACGCCCAGGTGCGCCTGGCCGACCGGCTCGGCATCGCCTGCTTCGCCGCCGTCATGGGTGGCTCGCTGGGCGGCATGCAGGCGCTGGCCTGGAGCATGATGTATCCGGATCGCCTGCGTCACTGTCTGGTGATCGCCTCCACGCCCAAACTGTCGGCCCAGAACATCGCCTTCAACGATGTGGCGCGGCAGGCCATCCTGACCGATCCGCAGTATCACGGTGGCGATTTCTATGCGCATGGCGTGGTGCCCAAGAATGGCTTGCGGGTGGCGCGCATGGTGGGGCATATCACCTATCTGTCGGATGACGACATGGCCGAGAAATTCGGCCGCGACCTGCGCTCGGGGCAGTATCAGTTCGGCTATGGCGTGGATTTCGAGATCGAGTCCTACCTGCGTTACCAGGGCGACAAGTTCTCGACCTATTTCGACGCCAACACCTATCTGCTCATCACCAAGGCGCTGGACTATTTCGACCCGGCCCAGGAATTCGGCGGCGATCTGGCCAAGGCGTTCGCCCGTACCCGGGCCAAGTTCCTGCTGGTGTCCTTCACCACGGACTGGCGCTTCTCGCCCGAACGCAGCCGCGAGATGGTGCAGGCGCTGGTGGCCAACAAGCGCCGCGTGAGCTATGCCGAAATCGACGCCCCGCACGGGCATGACGCTTTCCTGCTGGACGATGCGCGCTATATGAAGGTGGTGCGCGAATACTACGGAAGTATCTGGACTGAACTGCAGCAGGAGGGCCGCGCATGACTTTCGAACAATTGAGCGCACTGCGCCCCGACCTGGCCTTCATTGCCCACTGGGTGCGCGAGAAGTCGCAGGTGCTGGACCTGGGTTGCGGCGATGGCGTGATGCTGGATTATTTGCAGAGCGACAAGGGCTGTACCGGCTACGGGGTGGAGATCGACGATGCGCAGATTCCCAAGTGCGTGGCACGCAATGTCTCGGTGATCCAGCAGGACTTGAACGGCGGTCTGGCCATGTTCGAGGACAATGCCTTCGATACCGTGCTGTGCCTGTCTGCGCTGCAGATGGTCAAGGATGTGGAGGGGACCCTGCGCGAAATCGCCCGGGTCGGGCGCGAGGTGACGGTGTCCTTCCCCAACTTTGCCTACTGGCCGCACCGCGTGGCGCTCCTGCGCGGGCGCATGCCGGTGTCCAGGAGCCTGCCGTACCAGTGGTATGATACGCCGAACCTGCGCTGCGCCACGATCCGCGACTTCGAGGCGCTGGCCAACGAGCTGGGGCTGGAAGTGCTGGAATGCGTCGCCCTGAAGGACGGCAAACCGGTGCGCTACTTCCCCAACTGGCGCGGCAGCCTGGCGGTGTTCAGGCTGCGCAAGCGCTAGCCGGAAATTTGCAGAAAGCTTCACCATGTCCCGCAGACGCCGGCCCGGCAGCGCCCACCGCTGGCCACCGGCGTTTTTTGTTTCATCTTCCGCGTTTTTCGAGCCGAGCCGCCCCACCTTATGACCGCACCCGCCGCTTCCTGGCATCAATACCTGAACCGGCGCATGCTGATCTGCGTCTTCCTTGGGTTCACCTCCGGCCTGCCGCTGTTCATCCTGCTGAGCCTGTTGCAGGCCTGGCTGGCCAAGTCCGGGCTGAACGTCAAGACCATCGGACTGTTCGCGCTGGTGATGTTCCCCTATACCTGGAAATTCGTCTGGTCGCCGTTGATGGACCGCTTCCACTTCGGGCGCATGGGCCGACGGCGTGGCTGGATGGTGTCCACGCAGCTGCTGCTGTTCCTGGCCATTGGCGGCATGGGCATGCTCGACCCGCTCTCCGACGTCAGCACGATTGCCATCATGGCCTCGGTGGTGGCCTTCCTCTCGGCCAGCCAGGACATCGCCATCGATGCCTACCGGCGCGAGATCCTGCCCGAAGCCGAACTGGGCCTGGGCAGTGCCATCCACGTCAATGCCTACAAGCTCTCGGGCATGGTGCCGGGCGCGCTGTCGCTGGTGCTGGCCGATCAACTGCCCTGGCCGACGGTGTTCTGGATCACGGCGGCCTTCATGCTGCCGGGGCTGCTGTGCTCGCTGGTAGTCAAGGAACCCAAGGTCTATGGCACCCCGCCCAAGAATCTTTATGAAGCCGTGGTGCTGCCGTTCCGTGAATTCATCGCCCGTGGCGGCTGGGGCAATGCGCTGTGGGTGCTGGGCTTCATCTTCCTCTACAAGCTGGGCGACAGCATGGCCACCGCCCTGGCCACCAAGTTCTATATCGACCTGGGCTTTTCAATGACCGAGATCGGCGTGGTCTCCAAGACCACCAGCCTGTGGGCCAGCGTGGCTGGTGGCATCATCGGCGGCATCTGGATGGTGCGGCTGGGCATCAACCGGGGTTTGTGGGTGTTCGGGGTGCTGCAGGCCATTCCTATCCTGGGCTTTGCCTGGCTGGCCCACGTCGGTGCCAGCCTGCCGGTGCTGGCGGTGGTGATCGGGGTGGAAGCCTTCGGCGTGGGGCTGGGTACCACGGCCTTCGTGGCCTACATCATGCGTGAGACCGATCCACGTTATACGGCGACGCAGTTCGCCTTGTTCACCAGTTTGATGGCCGTGCCGCGTACTTTTGTGAATTCTTCGGTCGGTTATATCGTCGCCGACACCGGCTGGTTAAATTTTTTTCTAATTTGTTTCGTTCTGGCCTTGCCTGGAATGCTGATGTTGCCTAGAATTGCGCCCTGGAATGAAAAGCCGGTTGAGTCGCAGACACAAAAAGCCTGAAGATTCGAAAAAACGTCGCGGGTCGTTCCTCTGAGCAATATCCGGCAGTCGATAAAATATTTAGCGTTGAAGCGAAAATTTATTTGACAGTCCAGCGATGTTCCTCTATAGTTTTGAGTTCCCTGCACGGAGAGGTGGCCGAGTGGTTAATGGCAGCAGACTGTAAATCTGCCCTCTTACGAGTACGCTGGTTCGAATCCAGCCCTCTCCACCATTAGGCCGGGAGTCAAAGCAGTCTGCAGTACATACGCGATCGAAAGACGCGGCGGTTGTGAAGTGAACGTTGTTTCCTCGCGGGTGTAGCTCAATGGTAGAGCTGAAGCCTTCCAAGCTTAAGACGAGGGTTCGATTCCCTTCACCCGCTCCAAGTTTTGGTCCGGCTGCATGTTTGGTTGTTGTGCAGTCGGAAAAATGCCCTTGTAGCTCAGTGGTAGAGCACTCCCTTGGTAAGGGAGAGGCCACGTGTTCAATCCACGTCAAGGGCACCAGTTTCTCGTCGTATCGCTGACAAGTCAGTAATCAGTCGGGCGTGTTGCCTGGACATTCTCATCAAATTTAGGAGTCTAAGATGGCAAAAGGCAAGTTTGAACGGACCAAGCCGCACGTGAACGTCGGCACCATCGGTCACGTTGACCACGGCAAGACCACCCTGACCGCTGCAATCGCAACCGTTCTGTCGAAGAAGTTCGGCGGCGAAGCGAAGGCCTACGACCAGATCGACGCAGCGCCTGAAGAAAAGGCCCGCGGCATCACCATCAACACCGCGCACGTCGAATACGAAACCGCGAACCGTCACTACGCGCACGTTGACTGCCCAGGCCACGCCGACTATGTGAAGAACATGATCACCGGCGCAGCCCAGATGGACGGCGCGATCCTGGTGTGCTCGGCCGCTGACGGCCCGATGCCGCAGACCCGCGAACACATCCTGCTGTCGCGCCAGGTTGGCGTTCCTTACATCATCGTCTTCCTGAACAAGGCTGACATGGTGGACGACGCCGAACTGCTGGAACTGGTGGAAATGGAAGTCCGCGAACTGCTGTCGAAGTACGAGTTCCCTGGCGACGACCTGCCCATCGTGAAGGGTTCGGCCAAGCTGGCGCTGGAAGGCGACACCGGTCCCCTGGGCGAGCAAGCCATCATGGCCCTGGCAGAAGCCCTGGACACCTACATCCCGACCCCGGAACGTGCCGTTGACGGTACCTTCCTGATGCCGGTGGAAGACGTGTTCTCGATCTCCGGCC
>NZ_JBMDJS010000015.1:0-133784 GCF_057809315.1 Herbaspirillum sp. FG34
GGGGCGAACTATAGCAATGCCCTCCACACCACGCAAGCACTTTTTGAAAAATAATTGAAAATAATTTAGCAGGCAGGTCCTGGAACACGGGGCTACCCCCTGCTCACAGTGCTTGGTGGTGATTGCCCGGCCTACGGTCCGCCTGTATTAGATGCGTGGCGCGGCGACATTAACGCCGCCTTCCCACGCCTGCGTGCCGTTCCACCTTACGACGCCGCCGGTATCGGTCGACGACGCGCTCAAGGCAACCGTCGAGGCCTATCGACGAACTTGAGCCTCATTCACGAGGGGGGCCAACAATGCCAGGCTACGCGCGGTCGCCCCCTGGTGACGTTGAGCAAAGGCGACAGCGGCGTCCGCCACTCGGGTCATGCGCTCCTCATCGGTCACCAGGGCGGTCCACTGACGCAACAAGGTGGCCGCATTCTCAATGCGCAAGGCCGCGCCGGCGTCGATGGCGTCCTCGGTGATGCGCTGGAAATTGAAGGTATGCACACCAATGAGGACCGGCCTGCCCAGTGACAGCGCCTCGATCAGGTTCTGTCCACCCAGCGGGAGGAGACTGCCGCCGATGAAGGCCACATCACACAAGGCGTAATAGGCGAACATTTCACCCATCGAGTCTCCCAGCACGACATCAACCTGACTCCAATCGTTGTGCTGCTCCAGCTCGGCGCGCCGACGCAGCCGCAAGCCATGCGCCAGAATCATTCCGGCCACCTCATCAAAGCGCTGAGGATGGCGCGGAACGATCACCGTCAGCCAGTCGGTCTGCCCCAGCTTGGCGAGCGCATCCAGAATCAAGGCTTCCTCGCCCTCACGGGTACTGGCGCACAGCAATATCTTGCGCCCGCCGAGCGCCCGCTTCCATGCCAACCCGCGCTCGACCATCTCGACCGGAGGCTGGACATCAAACTTGAGACTGCCGGTCACTTCCACATGGCCTGCACCAAAGGCACGCAAACGTTCGGCATCGGCGGCTGACTGGGCGGCGACCCTGTCGATGGCCTCGGCCGCCGGACGCAGCAACGCGGCAAAGCGCAATCCTCGCCGCAGCGAACGTTCCGACAGGCGGGCATTGGCCAGCATCACCGGCACGTGATGGCGGCGACACTGTTCGATCAGATTGGGCCAGACCTCGGTTTCCATCAGCACGCACACGACCGGACGGAAGTGGCGCAGGAAACGCGCGCACATCCACCCCGTGTCGTAGGGCAGGAAACTCTGCACCACGCGCGCCCCGTGCTTGCCATAGAGCTGAGCCCCCGTGGCGCGGCCGGTGGCCGTCATGCAGGTCAGCAGAATGGAGTGCTGCGGATAGCGCTGCAGCAGGGCATCGATGAGCGGTTCGGCGGCACGGGTCTCCCCGACCGAGACCGCGTGTACCCAGATGAACCGAGCCTGCGGATCAGACAGGCGCGCATCGTGCGAATAAAAACCCAGGCGTTGCGCCACATGCGCCCGGTAACCGGGCTCCTTGCGGCCGCGCCGCCACAGGCGCAGCAGCACCAGAGGCAGCACCAGCCACCAGACGAGGGAATACAGCAGCCGCATCTCAGACCAGAGGATGGCCGACCAGGCGCGTCAGGATGGCCAGCGGACTGGATTGCGGGTCGTATTGCTGTCCCGGTGCCAGGTGCAGGGTCTGCTCCATCATGTACTGGCCCGACATGACCGCGTGCGAGGCCTGGTCCGAGAAACAGATCCAGACTGAGCCCGCGGCAAAGGGCATGGTGACCTGCTGGGCGTCCTGCTGGTACTGCATGTCGCTCTTCATGCCATCATGCAGTTGCAGCATGAGGTGATCGTATTGGCTACGCAAGGACTTGGTCACGTGCAGCGCCTTGAGCACACTGGCCTGCCAGCGCACGTAAGGCTTGGCGCGTGGCAGAAAGCGCCGGGCCACCGTCTCGAAGGGCTCGCCCACGCGCCAGACGCGCGGCACGCCATCGGGGTTCACATTGGTGAAGACGCGCAGGATACGTTCACCGTAATTGGGACGCGAGGGAAAGGCGTCCACGTGCATGCGGCGGTCATCGGCACGCCAGGACTGGGCGCGTGTCTCCACCTGCATCGGACGATAGCTGGTCGGTGCAATGCGCAAGGCATCACGGTACTTGGGCAGCAGCGTGTGCACCAGCGACAGCGCCTGCTCGCGGAAGCGCCCGATCATCGCCGCCAGCGCCAGCTGCTGCTCGGCTCCACCGGCAGCCCCCTTGATGTGCCCCCGCGCGTCAAGGCTGATGTTGCGCGACTTGGGGGCGCGCACGGCCGGATCCAGCAGCTTGCGCTCGGACTCCATGAGCTGGAAAGCCAACTGCGGGAAATACAGCACCTTCCCGGCTTCCAGTGCAGTGATCCAGTCCTCATTGGGATGCTCGACCTGCCATTCGGTCAGGCCAATCTCGATAATTTGCGATTCCATGGCGCGTATTATGCCCGCAAGCGCCCTACCCGTGTGGCCGACAGCTTGGCCCTGGCACGCCTGGAAGGCAGGCCAGATGCGGCTTGTCACGCAAAATTGATGCTTTGCGCGGAGCGTTTGATCTGTTTCAACACATGCCCAAGTGACTCCCAAGGGACGATAAAACTCAGGACAACAGCTCCAGCGCGGTGCGCAACACGTCTTCTTCACGTGGAGACGCCCCCAGATCACCCAGGTTGACGATAGCCGGGGACCAGTTGCCCTCGGTCTTCCAGCGCGGCGAGTCACAGTAGAGCTCGACTGTGGGCTTGCCGTAGGCGGCAGCGATATGAGTCAGTCCGGTATCGAGGCCGATCACCAGGCGCGCCTGCTGCACCAGGGCCACGGCTTGCATCATCGGCAGTGCCGGCAACACGATCGCGCCGGGGATACCTGCGGCCAGCTGGCGGGCGGCCTCCTGCTCCCGGGCATTGCCCCAGGGCAGCAGAACCGGCAAGCCGCGCCCGGCCAGGGCCTGCCCCAGCGCGATCCAACGGTCCTGCGGCCATTGCTTGGCGGCACGGGCGGTACCATGCAGGAACACGACATATGGCTGCTCCGGCATCCAGGCCCATCGCGCCGGGTCCGGCGGCTGCAGGGCAAAGTCGGGCGGCCCCTCCAGCCGATAGCCCAGCGCGCCCGCCGCCACCAGCCTGGCACGCGTGACGGCATGGGTACGCAGGCCGACCGGGATGCTCTGGTCGTGGAAGATTCGGGAGAGAGCTTCATATCCAGAACCTTCGGTCGCATTGGCCAGGCCGATCCGACGGCCCTTGGGGGCCAGGCGGGCCATACGCATCACCACACTGGTTTTGAGCAGGCCTTGGGTATCGAAGACGACGTCATAGCGCTCGGCCTGCAGTTGCCGCCGGAAGGCCCCGATCTCGGCGCGAGTCGCTGTCGAGAAGAGGGTCTTGCGCCAGCGACGCAGGGCGATGGGGATGATCTGGTGCACATGGCGGTTGAGGCCGACCAGGCTGGTGTAGCCTTCTTCGACGACCCAATCGATCTGGGCACCGGGGAAATGACGATGGATGTCCGCCACCATCGGCATGTTGTGGACGACATCTCCCAGCGAGGAGACACGGACGATAAGAATTTTCAAGGCTGACCCACGTTGGCGTGACTTTAATGGTGGGCCAGCATCTTACCTCATCGGCTGGTCAGAACGGCAGCGTCACATCGGGACGGGCGGCCAGGATGACCTTGCGGAATTCTCCCTGGATGCGCTCCAGAGCCTCCGGCGTCTCGGCCTCGAAGCGCAGCACCACCACCGGCGTGGTGTTGGATGAACGGGCCAGACCAAAGCCGTCCGGGTATTCCACGCGCAGACCATCGATGGTGATGATGTCCTGGGCGCCATCGAACCTGGCATCGCTTTGCAGCTTGCCGATGAGGGCAAAGTTCTCGCCTTCCTGCAGCTTCAGTTGCAGTTCCGGGGTGCTGACCGATTGCGGCAGGGCATTGAGCACGGCCGAGGGGTCGCTCTGGCGGGCCATCAGTTCCAGCATGCGCACGCCCGCATAGAGGCCGTCGTCGAAGCCGAACCAGCGATCCTTGAAGAAGATATGGCCGCTCATCTCGCCGCCCAGCGGGGCCCCGGTTTCACGCAGCTTGGCCTTGACCAGGGAGTGGCCGGTCTTCCACATCAGCGGCTGGCCGCCGCGCGCGGTGATCCAGGGGGCGAGGTGGCGGGTGCACTTGACGTCGTAGAGGATTTCCTTGCCCGGGTTGCGGGTCAGCACGTCTTCAGCGAAGAGCATCAGCTGGCGGTCCGGATAGATGATCTGGCCGTCCTTGGTCACCAGGCCCAGGCGATCGCCGTCGCCATCGAAGGCCAGGCCGAGTTCGTTGTCGGTTTCCTGCAGGCAGCGGATCAGATCCTGCAGGTTTTCCGGATGGGCCGGATCGGGGTGGTGGTTGGGGAAGTTGCCATCGACTTCGCAGAACAGTTCGGTGACATCACACCCCAGGGCGCGGTAGATTTCGCCGGCGAAGGCACCGGCCACGCCGTTGCCGCAGTCGACGGCGATCTTCAGCGGACGGGCCAGCTTCACATCCGAAATCATGCGGGCAATGTAGGTCGCCTTGATGTCGTGCGTGCTGTAGCTGCCGGCGCCCTGCGGGAATTCGCCCTTGACGATGGCGTGGTACAGGGCCTGGATGGTCTCGCCGTGGATGGCCTCACCAGCCAGCACCATCTTGAAACCGTTGTAGTCCGGCGGATTGTGGCTGCCGGTAACCATGATGCCCGACTGCGTATCCAGCACGTGGGTACCGAAATAGACCATGGGGGTCGCGACCATGCCCAGATCGATCACGTCCACGCCGACTGCCTGCAGACCCTTGGCCAGCGCGGCCGAGAGCGAGGGGCCGGAGAGACGACCGTCACGACCGATCACGACTTTCTTCTGGCCCCGGGCCAGGGCGGCTGCACCGAAGGCCTGGCCGATCTGGAAGGCGACCTGGTCATCCAGGGTTTTGTCGATGATGCCGCGGATGTCGTAGGCTTTGAAGATGGTGTTGGAAAGGAGGGTCATTGATGAGATCAATACGTCAGGAGTACATGAAGGAAGATGAAAACAAGTCAGGCAGGAAGGCTGGCGCTGCTCTCGCTCGATTGCAACTCGGCGTTGTTGATCCAATCCACGATCTCCCCAGCCGGCTCATATCCCGTCACCAGTGTTGCCAACAGACTGCGGATCGCATCGACATCATTGGCTTCCAGCAACGTCATGAGTTGCGCGAGATGGACCTTCAACTCCGGCCATCGCAGGTGCTCCTCGTGCGCGCGCAAGATACGGGGATGCGCGGTGCGTTTGGCATTCTCTCCGATGAGAAGTTCTTCGTAAAGCTTTTCCCCCGGCCTCAGGCCGGTCACCTGAATTTCGATATCACCCTGCGGATAGTGCTCGTCACGGACCGTCAACCCGGACAGTTGCACCATCCGGTAGGCCAGATCGATGATCTTGATCGGCTCGCCCATTTCCAGCAAGAAGACGTCGCCGCCTTCGGCCATGGCAGCGGCCTGGATGACCAGTTGCGCCGCCTCGGGAATAGTCATGAAGTACCGCGTGACCTCACGGTCTGTCAGCGTGATCGGGCCGCCTGCGCTGATCTGCTGCCTGAACAGAGGTACCACCGACCCTGAGGAGTCCAGCACGTTGCCGAAACGCACCATGGAAAAGCGCGTCTGAACCTGGCAAGTTTCCTCCTGGCTGTCGTCCAGGCTGAGGCATACGGCAGGGTTGCTGGCCAACGCCTGCAGGATCATCTCGGCCACACGCTTGGTCGCACCCATGATATTGGTCGGACGCACCGCCTTGTCGGTGCTCACCAGCACGAAGTCCTGCACACCCCATACGATGGCTGCACGCGCCACATTGTAGGTACCCAGAACGTTGTTGCGAATACCCTCGGCGGGATTATGCTCCACCAGCGGCACGTGCTTGTAGGCGGCGGCATGATAGATGGTGCGTGGTCGCCAGGTACGGCAGATCTGTTCGATGCGATCGTAGTCCTTGATGCTGCCAAGCAAGGGAATCAACTGGATGTCAGCCCCGAGATTCACGACCTCCTTGTGCAGTTCCTGATGAATGCTGTACAGACTGAATTCGTTGTGATCCAGCAGCAGCAGATGACTGGGCTGAGCCGCGATGATCTGGCGGCAAAGTTCGCTTCCGATGCTCCCCCCGGCACCAGTGACAAGGACAACCTTCTCGCTGATGTTTCGGCTGATGAGGGCCAGATTGGGCGCGACCGGCTCACGGCCAAGCAGATCGATGATATCGAGTTCATGGATATCCGCTACCTTGATACGCCCCTTGGCAAGATCGGAAAGATCCGGCAATGAGCTCACATGCACGTGGAATTTGCGCAACTGCTCGATGATCTCGTTACGCCGCGCACGTGACGCCGACGGCACGGCAAGCAGCACATCCGTCACGGCGAACAAGCCAATGACGCGCTCGACCTCGGAGGCCGGGTAGACCTTGAGACTGTTGATCAGCTTTCCGGCCATTTCCGGCTGATCATCCAGGAAACCGATGACCTGGAACTGCCGACGTCGATGCAGCACGTCTGCAATCTGCGCGCCGGCAGAACCGGCGCCGTAGATGAGCATGCGCGAGGGCCGCTGCCCATTGAACTCACCGTCAGCCTGACTGAGCCACAAGCGGGCGAAGGCGCGGGTCCCGCCCACCATCGAAAACATCAGCAAAGGTTGCAGGATGCCTACCGACCGCGGCACCCCAGGCAAACCCATCCAAACCAGGAACGTGAAATAGGCTGCACCGTAGACGGCCACTGCCTTGGCAATGGAGACCATGGCCGCGATCCCGGTGTAGCGGAATACCGCGCGATACAACCCGAAGCGCAGGAAGATAGGCAACGAGAACAATGGCGCAACCTGATAGGCGTGCCATTGATAACCTTCAGGAAAATGCAAGGTATCCAGACGCAGTGAAAAAGCGATCCAGGTCGAAAGGATACAAATGAAAATATCTACCGCGATGGCGATACCTTGCTTGGTAGTACGAGGCAGATGAATGATTTTTTGTCGCATGAGCCGGCTTAGTGAGATACGCCACTGCGGCTGATTACCTTGCGCGCAGTCTCCCAAATGATATAAAGATCGAAGCGGAAGCTCTGTCTGGACAGATACTCCACGTCGTACTGGACCTTCACATCAATTGGCAACTCGTCCCGCCCATTGATCTGGGCCCAGCCCGTCAGCCCCGGAGTGAGCTCGGAAACGCCCGCGGCGGTGCGCATCCGGATCAGATCATCCTGATTGAACAAGGCAGGGCGCGGCCCGACAAAGCTCATTTCTCCCCGCAGAATGCACCATAGTTGCGGCAGCTCATCCAGGCTGGTCTTGCGCAGAAAGCCGCCAATCGGAGTGAGGTGAGATGCCGGATCCGCGAGCAGGTGGGTCGCCACCGCCGGTGTATTGACGCGCATCGTGCGGAATTTGGGCATGCGAAAAATCTTGTTGTTGCGACCCACGCGATCAGACCAATAAATGGCGGGACCGGGGGATGTCATGATGACCAACAGATAGACAACAATGCAAGGAACAAGGAGCAGAACAGCAGCAACAACAGCAGCAACAACATCAAAAGATCGCTTCATGATTCCGTTCTCGTTAAAAACTTATTGTCGTGTAGCCGTGGCGGATATGCAAAAAGGAACAGGAAGCAAGATGTCCAACATATATCCAATATTGCATCGAAGCAAGCGATCGCTCATTGGGAAGACCCGTATGATACAATATAATGTTTAGCCAGCCTTCCCGGCAAATGAGTATTTGTGTGATGACTCAACGCGACTCCGTCGCACTTGTGCGCCGCGGAAATTATAAGCCGAGAGGTCGTACGGCGCGAATCGTGGCGGCCGGCGCCGTCATCAGGACGCTGGCGCTCATGCGAGCCGGCATTTGCGAAAAATTACAGCAGACCGGGCGGCGCGATATGTATTTCCAGCGTATCGCAGCCGAGAATGTCGGGGGTAGATAATCTGCAAGAAAAGGCAAAGTGGCTGAAGGCATCAGATGAGCCCAACAGCCAGCATCGAACTCTAGTGCAACTGAATTGATCCGGGTCTGGACGCGAACGATTTGACTGCGTCCTCTTCCATCCAACGTTATGAGCACTTCTGCTATGACAGCCAGCAAAAAGATTTACGTAGCCGGGCACCGGGGCATGGTCGGCTCCGCCATCATTCGCCAGCTGCTTGCCGCCGGGCAAGCCAACATCGTCGTCCGCACCCATGCGGAACTGGACCTGACCAACCAGCAGGCCGTCAAGGATTTCTTCGATCAGCAACGTCCCGACGAGGTCTACCTCGCTGCGGCCAAGGTGGGCGGCATCTACGCCAACAATACATTTCCGGCTGAGTTCATTCACCAGAATCTCATGATCCAGGCCAATGTCATCGATTCGGCCTTCCGTGCCGGGGTCAAGAAGCTGCTGTTCCTCGGATCCAGCTGCATCTACCCCAAACTGGCGGCGCAGCCGATCAAGGAAGAAGCGTTGCTGACCGGCCAGCTGGAGCCAACCAACGAGCCCTATGCCATTGCCAAGATTGCCGGCATCAAGCTCTGCGAAAGCTACAACCGCCAGTACGGTGCCTCGCATCAGATCGACTACCGCAGCGTCATGCCGACCAACCTTTATGGCGAGGGGGACAATTATCATCCGGAGAATTCGCACGTGATCCCGGCCCTGATCCGTCGCTTCCATGAGGCCAAGCTGAACGACAGCCCGGAGGTGGTAGTGTGGGGCAGCGGGACACCGATGCGCGAATTCCTCTATGTTGATGACATGGCCGCGGCCTGCGTGCACGTCATGCAGCTTTCGGCGGAGCAATACCAGCGTCACACCAGCCCCATGCTCAGTCATATCAATGTGGGCTATGGAAGCGATGTCAGCATTCGTGAACTGGCAACACTGGTCGCGCAGACCGTGGGTTACACCGGCGAACTGAGGTTCGATGCCAGCAAGCCTGATGGCACGCCTCGCAAGCTGATGGACAGTTCCCGCCTCAGTTCACTGGGCTGGAACGCCAAGATCGATCTGCGGCAAGGACTCAACATTACCTATCGTGAATTTCTGAAAGTCTATTCGGCATGACAACCTCTTCCCAATCGATGCGCAAAGTTGCCCTGATCACGGGCGTCACAGGTCAGGATGGCTCGTACCTTGCAGAGTTCTTGCTTGAAAAGGGCTACATCGTCCATGGCATCAAGCGTCGCGCAAGTCTGTTCAACACGCAGCGCATCGATCACATTTATCAGGATCCGCATATTGAAAACAGCAATTTCAAATTGCACTATGGAGACCTGAGCGACACCAGCAATCTGATTCGCATCATCCAGGAAACGCAACCGGACGAGATCTACAATCTGGGAGCGCAAAGTCACGTGGCGGTCAGCTTCGAAAGCCCGGAATATACCGCCGATGTCGATGCCATTGGCACCTTGCGCATACTGGAGGCCATCCGCATCCTGGGTCTCGAGAAAAAAACCCGCTTTTATCAGGCCAGCACAAGTGAGCTCTATGGTCTGGTGCAGGAAACGCCACAACGCGAGACCACGCCATTCTATCCGCGCAGTCCCTATGCCGTGGCCAAGATGTACGCCTACTGGATCACGGTCAACTATCGCGAAGCCTATGGAATCTATGCCTGCAACGGCATTCTGTTCAACCACGAGAGCCCTCGTCGCGGCGAAACCTTCGTCACCCGCAAGATAACCCGTGGCTTGGCCAACATCAGCCAGGGTCTGGAAGAATGCCTGTACATGGGCAACATCGATGCTCTGCGCGACTGGGGCCATGCACGTGACTATGTGCGCATGCAGTGGCTCATGCTGCAGCAGGAGCAGCCGGAAGACTTCGTCATTGCGACCGGTGTGCAGATCAGTGTACGCGCGTTTATCGAGAAGACCGCCGCCGCGCTGGGCATGCAGCTGACCTGGAAAGGCCAGGGTGTCGATGAAGTCGGCTACTGGCATGATAGAGCGATTGTACGGATCGACCCGCGTTATTTCCGCCCGACGGAAGTCGAGACCCTGCTGGGAGACCCCACCAAGGCCAAGGAAAAGCTCGGATGGACGCCTGAAATCACCGTCGACCAGATGGTCGAGGAAATGGTGGCTTACGACCTCTCGCAAGCCAAACAACACGCGCTGCTCAAGCAGCACGGCTTCGAAATAACTGTCAGCACGGAATGAGATGAAAGCAGTCATCTTGGCCGGCGGGCTCGGCACGCGCATCTCGGAAGAGACCGATATCAAACCCAAGCCAATGGTAGAGGTAGGCGGCATGCCGATTCTTTGGCACATCATGAAGATCTATTCCCACTTCGGCGTGAATGACTTCATCATCTGCTGCGGCTACCGGGGTTACGTGATCAAGGAGTATTTCGCCAATTACTTCCTGCATATGTCGGATGTGACGCTGGATTTAAGCCAGAACAGCATGGAAGTGCTGCACCGCTATGCCGAGCCCTGGCGCATTACCTTGCTCAACACCGGCATCGACACGATGACCGGTGGACGCCTCAAACGCGCTGCGCCCTACCTGCAGGACGAGGAAGCCTTCTTCTTTACCTATGGCGATGGTGTGGGCAACGTCGACATAGCGCAGTTGCTGGCTTTCCATCGTGCACAGAATACGCTGGCGACACTGACAGCGACCTACCCCCCGGGACGCTTCGGCGCACTGGATCTTGCCGAAAACAAGGTCCGCAGTTTCAAGGAAAAGCCCAAGGGGGATGGCGGCATGATCAATGGCGGCTTCTTCGTGCTCTCGCCAAAGGTAATTGACCTGATCGAGGGAGACAGTACTGTCTGGGAAGCCGAACCGCTGGAAGCCCTGTCGACACAGGGCGAGCTGTCCGCATTCCGTCATGAGGGCTTCTGGCAGCCCATGGACACCCTGCGGGACAAGAATTTCCTTGAGAGCTTGTGGCGCAGTGGCAATGCCCCCTGGAAGGTATGGTCATGAACCGCCAATTCTGGGCCGGCCGCAGGGTGTTCCTGACCGGCCATACGGGCTTCAAGGGAAGCTGGCTAAGCCTGATGTTGCAGGAAGCAGAGGCCGAAGTGACCGGCTTTGCATTGCCGCCTCCGACCCAGCCCAGCTTGTTTGAAGAGGCGTCGGTCGCCACTGGCATGCGTTCGATCATCGGTGACATACGGGATCTGGCAAGCCTGCAGGACGCCATGCAGCAGTCGCGTCCGGAAATCGTGCTGCATTTGGCTGCGCAGCCCCTGGTCGGCTATTCGTACAGCAATCCCGTAGAAACCTACGCAACCAATGTCATGGGTACGGTGCATGTGCTGGAAGCAGTGCGGCAGTCAGGCGGCGTGCGTGCCGTGGTGAATGTCACTACTGACAAATGCTACGAGAACCGCGAGTGGTCCTGGCCATATCGGGAAAATGAACGTTTGGGCGGTCATGACCCGTACAGCAACAGCAAGGCGTGCTCGGAGCTTGTCAGCGCCTGCTTCCGCGATTCGTTCTTCAGCACGGAAACGTTCGACCGTCACGGCGTTGCCGTCGCCACGGCACGCGCGGGCAATGTCATCGGTGGCGGCGACTGGGCCGACAACCGGCTGATCCCGGATATCGTGGCTGCCTTCACGCGTGGCGAAGCTGCGGGCATCCGGTCACCGTCGTCGGTGCGCCCCTGGCAGCATGTCCTGGAGCCCATCACGGGCTATCTCCGCTTGGCCGAACTGCTGCATGAGCAAGGCCCTCGCTTCGCCCAGCCCTGGAACTTCGGCCCTCGCGCAGAAGATGCGCGTCCCGTATCGTGGATTGCGGAAAAAATGACGGCGCTCTGGGGCGAAGGTGCCAGCTGGGTCAATACAGCCTCCCAGCAACACCATGAGGCTGGGCAACTTCGTCTGGACAGTACCAACGCCATGCAGGCATTGAATTGGCAACCCCGACTGCGACTGGAAGACGCCTTGAAACTCACCGTAGAGTGGGCTAGACAACGTATGCAGGGCGCCGATGTCCGTGCGCTCACCTTGGACCAGATCCGCCATTACGGATCGCTTACCCACGCAGATTAAGTCATGCAACAAGCCAAAACTCTACTGATCCGCCAGCAGATCGCTGCTCTGGTCGACGAATACGCAGCCCTGGCGCTGGCACCCAAGTCATTTGAACCCGGGGTAACGGCGATTCCTCCATCCGGCAAGCTGATCGACGGCGCCGAGCTCAAGATGATGGTCGAGGCATCTCTGGATGGATGGCTGACGACCGGCCGCTTCAACGACCAGTTTGAAGCGGCGTTGGCGAAGTTCATCGGTGTCGACTACCTCATTACCGTCAATTCAGGCTCGTCGGCCAATCTGGTCGCTTTCTCGACGCTGACCTCTCCCAAACTTGGCGCCCGCGCCATCACACAGGGCGACGAGGTTATCGGCGTGGCTGCCGGCTTCCCCACCACGGTCAACCCGATCCTGCAATTTGGTGCGGTCCCGGTGTTCGTCGATGTGGAACTGGGAACATACAACATCGATGCCTCGAAGATCGAGGCCGCCATCACACCGCGTACCAAGGCCATCATGCTGGCGCATACGCTGGGTAATCCCTACAACCTGTCGGTGATCACTGCGTTGTGCAAGAAATACAAGCTGTGGCTGATCGAGGATTGCTGCGATGCGCTCGGGTCGACCTATGACGGCAAGATGGTGGGGACCTTTGGCGATATAGGTACGCTCAGTTTCTATCCCGCGCACCACATCACGATGGGTGAAGGCGGTGCCGTCTTTACCAACAATCCCGAGCTCAAGCAGATCGCCGAAAGTTTCCGTGACTGGGGACGGGATTGCTACTGCCCCCCGGGCAAGGACAATACCTGCGGCAAGCGCTTCTGCTGGAAAATGGGCCGTCTGCCCGAAGGCTACGACCACAAGTACACCTACAGTCATCTGGGGTACAACCTCAAGATCACCGATATGCAGGCTGCCTGCGGTCTAGCACAGTTGGCCAAGGCGCCTCTCTTCATCCAAAAGCGCAAGGCAAACTTCGCCCATCTGAAACAGCGCCTGCAAAGCTGCGCCGAGTTCCTGATTCTTCCGGAGGCGACCGAGAACAGTCAGCCCTCGTGGTTCGGATTTCCGATCACCTTGCGCGAAAATGCGCCGGTAAGCCGCGTGGACCTGCTGACCTACCTGGACCAGCAAAAAGTAGGAACCCGACTGCTGTTTGCCGGCAACCTGACACGCCAGCCCTACATGGAGGGCCGCCAGTATCGTGTCAGCGGCGAACTCACCAATACCGACATCGTGATGAACAATACCTTCTGGATCGGCGTTCAACCTGCGCTGGACCAGGCGATGCTGGACTATGCGGCGGACAGGATCGAGCAGTTCCTGGGCGTCAATTTCTGAAATATGGAAACAACCGTGAGCCCGAGTACCGCCACCTTCAACGCCTCTCAATTGAGGCGCACCGTGCTGGAGATGGCCTACGCGGGCTCTACCGTGCATATTGCCTGCGCGTTCTCGATCATTGAACTGCTGGCTGTGCTGTACCGTTCGCACCTGCGCTATCCCGATAACGATCCGGAGCACGCGGCACGTGACTTCCTGATTCTCAGCAAGGGACATGGTGTCATGGCGCAATACGCCTGCATGCTGGAAAGGCAGTGGCTGTCGCGTCATGATATCGAAAACTATTTCTCCGACGGATCGCTTCTCAAGGGATTGTCCGACTCACGCGTACCGGGCCTCGAAGTAACTTCCGGATCCTTGGGTCATGGCTTCTCCGTAGGCGTCGGACTTGCTCTGGCCGCCAAGCTGGACCAAACCGGTCAACGTACCTTTGTCTTGCTGGGTGACGGCGAACTCAACGAAGGCACGATCTGGGAAGCGGCCATGTTTGCGGCACATCACCAGCTCAAGGACTTGACCGTGCTCATCGACGCCAACGGTTTCCAGGCCATGGGCAAGACCGAGGAAGTCATTGACCTCGGATCGATCGAAAGCAAATTCATCAGCTTCGGGTTCGAAACCATGTCGGTCGACGGACACGACGAAGCACAGATCCACGCCCGCCTGGAAGCACTGAGGAACAGCACTTCCAGAGCGCCCAAGGCCCTGGTGGCCCGCACGGTCAAGGGGCGCGGCGTAAGCTTCATGGAACATGACAATCGCTGGCATTACACACGCCTGGATGCGGAAAGCTATGCCCGGGCGATCCAGCAGTTATCCGAAGGAAAAGCATGAGAGCTGCGTTCAGCGAAGCCCTGCTTGCATTGGCCAAGGCCGATCCCCGCGTACTTCTGCTGACGGGAGATCACGGGTATGCCCTGTTTGACAGCTTCCGTCGCGAATGTCCCGACCAGTACATCAACGCCGGGATCGCGGAGCAAAACATGGTGGGCATGGCAGCGGGGCTCGCCAAAGCAGGATTTCGTCCTTTTGTCTATGGCTTGAGCGCCTTCGTCCCGGTACGCGTACTGGAACAGATCAAGATCGATGTGGCGCACGACAAGCTCCCGGTCGTCTTCCTCGGGGATGGCGCTGGCTTCGTGTACAGCCATCTTGGCACGAGTCACCAGTCCACCGAGGACATCGCCTGCACCCGCGCCATTCCCAACCTGGCCATTTACTCCCCTGCCGACCGCTTCGAAATGAAGCTTTGCATGCAGATGGCCTATGCTGCGAGCGGACCTGTCTATCTGCGCATGGGCAAGAGCGACCGCGGCGACGTCCACGA
The DNA here is from genome assembly GCF_057809315.1 of Herbaspirillum sp. FG34. Classification (NCBI taxonomy): domain Bacteria; kingdom Pseudomonadati; phylum Pseudomonadota; class Betaproteobacteria; order Burkholderiales; family Oxalobacteraceae; genus Herbaspirillum; species Herbaspirillum sp. FG34. Next base: position 14,704 of record NZ_JBMDJS010000015.1, read on the forward strand.
CGCTCCCTTGTCAGACACCCACGCGGGCCGATGGCTTCCGCTCAAACAGGGCCACGCCGCAGCACCCGTGCTTGTAGCCACTGGATCCATGGTGGTCACGGCCCTGCGGCTGACACAGGAGGTCTTTCCGCAGTTCTCTGTCTGGAGCGCCCCTTGCCTCAAGCCGGCTCCAGCAGAGCAGATTGCCGCCCTGTGCAGGAACAGTACCTGTGTCGTCACGCTGGAAGAGCATTCGGTCATCGGAGGACTGGGGTCACTGGTCAGTGAAATCGCCTGTGCCATGGCGCCGACCCGCGTAGTGCGCATAGGCGTGGAGGATCGTTTTTCCGAACACTGCGGCACGCACGCCTACCTGCTCAAGGAACACGGCATTGACGACGATTCCGTGCGCCATCGCCTTGAAGCATTGCTTCAAGGAGCCTGATCATGCGCATCGCTTTTCTAGGCGCATCCAGCCAGATTGCGCGCGATCTGGCGCCCTTGTTTGCAGCAACGTCCGGCGTGCAACTGGAGCGTTTCCTGCGCGACCTCGATACCGATGAAGCCTGGCGGCAGAAAACCGGACCGCATACGGTACCTGCTGCCCGCAGTCTCAGCGAATGGACGCAACGCCCCGCGTTCGATGTAGTCCTCAATTTCATCGGTGCCGGCAGTCCGGCACGCGCCGCAGCGTTGGGGGCAAACATCCTGGATCTGACGACACGATACGATGACATGGTGCTGGCCTACCTGCATCAGCATCCCGGTTGTCGCTACGTGTTTCTGAGCAGCGGCGCGGCCTATGGCTCCGACTTCGAACTTCCGGCTCGACACGCCACCGTCGCCAGCTTCCCGATCAACGCACTGGACCAGCGCCATTGGTACGGACTGGCCAAGTTCCAGACCGAATGCCGACACCGTGCCAGACCGGACCTGGGCATCTGCGACATCAGGGTGTTCAGTTACGTCAGTCCCAGCCTGGACATGAACAGCCGCTTCCTGCTGGCTGACATCGTCCGTGCGCTGGCTCAGGGGCATCTCCTGGAAACCTCAAGCCAGGATATCTATCGAGATTACATCAGCCCTGCAGATCTCTTTGCGCTGATTTGCAGTGTGCTCCAGCATCCCGCCTGCAATATCGCCGTCGATGCCTACAGCCTCGCCCCCGTGGGCAAGATGCAGTTACTGGATCATCTGAGCAAGCGTTTCCAACTGCGCTATCGCTTGGTCGACCAGCCTGCGGGCATCAATGCAACGGGCATCAAACCCCATTATTTTTCAGAAAACCGGAAAGCCGCCGAGTTCGGATATCTGCCCCGGCTCGATTCGCTCTCAGCAGTCACCAACACTGTTGATCAACTCCTTTCCCAGACCTGATGTACAGATGAATACTCCTCATACCGACAACCGCTGGACTACCGTCATCGATGCCAACGCGAATCGTTCCATATCGCGCATGCGCGAGCTTTGGAAGGCGCGTGATCTGATCTATCTCTTCGTACGCCGCGATTTCGTGACGTTCTACAAGCAGACCATACTGGGTCCGCTGTGGTTCTTCATCCAGCCGCTGATGACGACCCTGGTCTTCACGGTGATTTTCGGACGCATTGCCAATATTCCGACCGATGGGATCCCGCCATTCCTGTTCTACATGTCAGGCATCATCCTGTGGACCTATCTGTCCTCCTGCATCGAAAAGACCTCGACGATCTTCGTGGAGCAACAGGCCGTCTTCTCCAAGGTCTACTTTCCGCGGCTGTCCGTTCCGGTGTCCATTGTCATCAGCAAGGTGTTTTCCTTCGGCATCCAGTTCGTCACCTTTCTCGGATTCCTCGCCTATTACGCCGCCACAGGCGCTACCATCCATTTCCATTGGTGGGCGATTCTGGCCGTACCATTGCTGCTGGCCTACGTGGCGACACTGGCGATCTCGATCGGTCTGACGGTATCGGCCCTGACCACCAAATACCGTGACCTGGCCTTCATGGTCACTTTCGGTGTACAGCTTTGGATGTATGCGACTCCGATTGTGTATCCGATGTCGCAGGCCCCTGAGCGACTCAAATGGGCGCTGGCATTGAACCCCATGTCGGCGCCGATTGAAATCTTCCGCTTCGCATTCCTCGGCAACGGCCAGATCTTCATTCCGGCCATCGTGGCCGGTCTGGTCATTACCAGCCTGCTTGCCGTCACCGGTGCCAAGCTGTTCAGCAATGCAGAAAAGACGTTCGTCGACACGATCTAAACCAAGGCAATACGTATGACCGACAAATCACAGATCGCTATCGAGATTGATCGCATTTCCAAGGAATATCGCTTGGGCACTATTGGTCACGGCACGCTGTACCGCGACTTGCAAAGCTGGTGGGCAAAGCTTCGTGGCCGACCAGATCCGAATGCCCTGGTCTTTGAAGAAGCCGCTTCAGGAAAACGGAATCTGAATCAACGTTTCAAGGCACTCGACGAAATTTCGCTCACCATCAACAAAGGCGACATCATCGGTGTGATCGGTCGCAATGGCGCGGGAAAATCCACGCTGCTCAAGCTGCTCTCCCGCATCAGTGCGCCAAGCAGCGGCGAGATCCGCATCAATGGGCGAATTGCCAGTTTGCTGGAGGTCGGCACCGGTTTCCACGCCGAATTGACAGGCAGAGAAAATGTCTACCTGAATGGGACCATCCTCGGGATGACCAAGGAAGAAATCGACGGAAAATTTGACGAAATCGTCGCCTTTTCCGAGCTTGAGAAGTTCATTGATACACCAGTGAAGCGCTACTCTTCCGGCATGACGGTTCGGCTCGCCTTTTCGATCGCCGCCCATCTTGAACCGGAGATCCTGATCGTCGATGAAGTCCTGGCCGTAGGCGACACATCCTTCCGCAAGAAGTGCATCGGCAAGATGCAGGGCATCTCCCGCGACCATTCCCGGACCATTCTCTTCGTCAGCCATGATATGGGCGCCATCCGCAATCTCTGTACACGCGGCGTGGTCCTGGAGAAGGGACGCGTGATCTATGACGGGGACGTTGAGACAGCGGTCAAGACCTACAGCGATATCAACAAGGATGATGAACGCAAGGACGGCATCTTCGAATTTGACAATGGCAACAGCAAGTATCCGGTGCGCATTGCCAAAGCGACGCTCTACAACGGCAAAGGCGAGGTCACCTCGCGTATCGAATCCATGGATCGCGTCGTACTGAGCGTCGATCTGGAGGGAGAGCCGCCGCAGGGAGGATTCAATCTGGAGTGGCGCCTCTTTTCCTATCGTGGCGAAGCCCTTGCCTATGGCTCCAGCTATGCGTTGGATGCCAAGGTCTATGCAGTCGACGACCGTCAGATTCACTGCCGGATAGAAAGCTTGCCACTGGCCGCAGGCGAATATCACATGACCCTGATGTTGCGGGTGTGGGGACAGGAGGCATGGGATTACATCGAGCGTGCGGTGATCTTCGAAGTCCTCCCGCAACCTCATGCAGAAACGGGATTTGAATATGTACTGGAAAGCGCGGGCCCCTTCCGCATCTCGCAGCATTGGTATTGACGCAATCTGAAAGACGCCCTCTCGTGAAAAAATCATCCGATCAGCGCATCCATATCTCCATGATCATGTATGGTGGGCTCTCCTATGGTGGAGCTCATCGACAGACCATCCGCCTGGCATGCGCGCTGGATCCCGAACGCTTCGCGATCAATTATTTCTGGTGCAAGCCCAATCCAGATCTGCATTCCGACTTTGTCTGGCCGGAGCTTGATTACAGCAATATCGAACTCATGCGCAGCCACGGGATCAATGTGATCGAATTCCAGACGCAGACACGAGATATCTCTCACCGATATCAGCCATGGATCAATACGACCTTTTTTGATGAGTACAACAAAGTAAAAACGGATCTGGTTTTCGCCAGCCGAGGTGGGTATCCGGAATATCCTTTTATCCTCTTGCGCGAACCGGTCATCGAATGGAACATCTTCGGATGTGCCGACCGGTCACCCAATCTCATCTATTCTGCGGCAATCAGCCACTGGGCTCATGACACCTGGAAGAAGGCATCTCTTCCCGTCGAGGCCGACATCATCTATCCCGCCGTACCCGCTCCGGCAGAGGTCAGCGACCTGCGCAAGGAGCTCGGCATTGATCCCCGGACAGTGGTGCTCGGGTTTCATCAGAGACAGGACGACCATATTTACGGCGAGCATGCCTTGCGTGCCTTCGCGAAAGCATTGCCGCATCTCGACAAGCCGACTTGCTTCATGATCGTCGGTGGCTCCCCGAAGTACCGCAAACTCGCCGAAGAGCTCGGGGTCGAGGTGGTTTTTCTTCCTATCGCGAAGAATTATGAAGCTGTCTCCAGCTTCCTCCATACCCTCGATATTTTTGCTCACTCTGGCGGTGCCGGCGAGGCGCATGGCACGGTCATCCAGGAAGCAATGATGCACGCCTTGCCTTCAATCACCATGCTGATCGAAGGCAAGGCGGATGGTCAAGTAGGTACCATGGCCGGTTCCGGCATCGTCACTCGCACGGTTGATGAATATGCCGGCGCCATCACCGAACTGGTCAACAACGAGACGCGACGCAAAGATCTTGGCGACAAAGCGCGGCAAATCGCTCATGAAAGGTATGCCGTCGCCCCTGTCGCGGCTCACTTTGAAAAGGTATTTATAGAAAAGGCTGCGGCTTATCGGCAGCGTCGCTTTTCGCGATTCAACAAGGTTGCCATCGACTACTTCATTGAAAGCACGCCTCTGCTCAAGCGCATCGTTGCGCGCTTCCCAGTCCTGAGGCGCTTTCTCTGATCGTCCAGCGCCATGTCAGCAAGCCGTCGCCCCGCCAATATTACCGACACCATGCGCTTGATTGGAGCGTACTGTGTGGTGTGGTATCACAATCCGTTTTATTGGAATCTGCATGAGCACATCCAATGGGTAGACGGCCTCAAGCTAGTCTTCCTCGGATGGTCCATGCCATTTTTTTACGGCATATCCGCCAGGTTCGCCTTTACAGGTAAAGACTTCAGCCGCCGATGGGAGCGAATAGTCCGCCTCGGAATCCTCGTGATTTTCTACACCTTGTTGTATGAGTTTTTTCATCGTCGCAACCCCGGCTCGCTGGCAATCCGATGCCTTGAAAATTCCGGTACGGAATGCTCCGCCGGCTTGATCTTTGACACTCTACGCAATGTAGGCAATACGCCAGGATACTACCTGTCAGACCTGATCGTGATTTACCTGCTGGCCATAGTGGTAACTGTTCGCCCCTGGCTCATGATCGCCCTCGCATCCTTTGCATCGCTTTCGTTGTTCATGGGCTGGATCAGACTGGGCGGTCTCTTCCTTAACCCGCTGGGCCTGTTCGGGGTCTGCGCGGCACTAGGTTACCTGGTTCTGATACGCCCCTGTCTCGCCCAATACCGCAACATCAACCTCAAGACGCTGTCGAGCTGCTCGGTGATCATGGGATTCATTCTGGTGTGGGGCTGTGCCAACCTTTTACTCGCACAAAACCAGTTCTGGAATGGGACCGGCAACATACTCCTGTTCCTGTCACTGTTGATGCTCTTCATGGGGTTGAGTGATCTGATCCAGCCAGAAGGGCGTTACATTGCCATGGTTTCAGAATGGGGCCGCAAATATGCTTTCGGTATTTTCATTTTCCACCAGCTCTGTTTTGACCTCCTTGCTCCCGGAATCGCGCGGATCATGTCGGCACTGACGCATAGCCAGGACATGCTGCCTCTGTTCGTGGTGACGGGACTGGTCGTTTCCTTGGCTGCCACTGTCATCACTGTCATCATCCGAAAAGCAGCTCCTGCATTGTTGACGCCATGATGTTCCATTCCATTGACCGCAACCGGATGAGCAAACGTAGGGGTAAGCTCCGTCAAGGAATGATCGCTATGGACACGGCATGAAGGTAATATTCTCCCTATTGCGCGAATTACCTTGCCAAGTGGCAACAAGCAGTCTTCCTGACGGGCGAGCACCCTCAATATTTGCTTGCAAATGCCGCATAACATTACATTGAAAAGCACATGCGACACTTCTTACACTCGAACTTCAAGCGCCTCAAGAAGACCCTGACGGACCAGTATTATCGAGATGTTCTGGACATTCACGGGCAGTATGGCGAAGACATCATTCTCGACCGGCTGATGGGAAATCCGGGTCACGGTTTCTACATTGACATCGGCGCCAATGATCCAAACAAGTTCAGCAACACCTTGCGCTTCTATCGTCGCGGCTGGACGGGTATCAATGTGGAACCCAACCCGGTCAAGTTTCGCGACATTTCTGCCTGCCGCCCGCGTGATATCAATCTCAATGTCGGCGTCGGCCCTGAACCGGCCGTCTTGCCGTTTTACGTGATCGATCCGGATACGCTCTCGACATTTGACCGGAAGGTGGCTGACATCGCCGTCAAGGATGGCTTCAAGTTGGCCCAGACAATCGACGTTGAAGTCATCAGGATGGCTGACATGATTGAAGCCCACGCCAAAGATCGTCCCATCGACTTCATGTCGGTGGACGTCGAAGGCTTTGAAATGCAGGTACTTTCCAGCAATGACTGGCAACGGTACCGTCCGCGCTTCGTCATGCTGGAAGTCAATCGCGCAGAGGCTGAAATAGAAACGTTCATGTCGGGAATTGGATATCTCGACGTTTTCAGCAATGGCACCAACAAGATCTATGCCGCGCGCAAAAACGGCGCATGATGAAACTCGCAGTCTGCAACGACATTGCTGAATTCGGTGGCAATCGCCTGGCCGACAAGCGATGGGCCGCACGCTTTCCAGGGGCGGGATGGGTGAGCGCGCTGTGTGATCTGGCCGCAAAACGCGGCTGGGAAGTCGCCTCGGGCGATGTCGCGCTGTCACATGTGCAATGTGGCTACTGGCGTGCCGACGATGTCATGGTGATACAAGAACTGGACTCCGCCTGGGGCACCCGGCTGCGGGCAGCAGGCGCGCGCCCGCTCTTGCTGACCTGTATGGAGTCGCCGCTTTATGCAAGCCTGTTCTTCGACCATTGGCGTACTCTGGCCGCCCCATTTCCGCATCACATGGTGCCGGATCCTGAAGCTAGGGGAAGTCACTCAGCAGGCTCCAGCACAGGCTGGCCGTTGCGCTTCCCCTGCTACTGGCAGCACCAGCGCATCCACGCCGATGACTGGCAAGCCCGAAAAGACGAAGTGATCCTGGTCGCCGCCAATAAATACTGGAGTCATGAAGACAAGGCCGTCATTCCGCCGTGGACAAGGCCACGCAGCTTCCTGCAATGGTACCGGCAGACACGTGCCATCAAACGCTCGCCCTCCCGTGAGTATGCGCTGCGCCAGCAATTGCACGACATCCGTCTCGAAGCCATCGTAGCGCTCACGCGCGCCGACCGGCTGGCCCTGTATGGCTCGGGCTGGGATCGCCTGTCGGTTCTGCCCCAACAATGGCAGATCAGGCTGGCGGGATTGAAGCTGCCCTATTGGGGGAAGATCGATGACAAGCTCGGCGCGCAATCCGCCTACCGCTTCGCACTCTGTTTCGAGAACATTGCCTCGCCCGGTTATGTCACCGAAAAGATCATCGAGGCCATGGTGGCACGCACGATTCCGATCTATCTGGGGGCGCCTGATATCAGTCATGTCATTCCATCGGCTGCTTTCATCGATGCACGCAAGCTGCAATCGATGGCGCAACTCCCGGACATGCTCAAGAGCCTCTCCAGCAAGGATGTCCAGCCCATGATCGAGGCAGGCCAACGCTTCCTCGACAGCGAGGAGGGACGATTACACAGTTACGAAGGATTCGCCCAGTGGGTGGAAGGTCTGGCAGTGGAGCACGCTCATGGCATTTGAGGCCAGCGACATCGATATTTTCGTCCTGACCTACAACCGGTCTTCGATGCTGCCGGCGACCTTGCGCAGCCTTCTGGCGCAAACTGCCCGGGGGGCGAGCATCACGGTGCTGGATAATGCCAGTGTGGACGATACCCGGGAAACGGTCCAGGCATTCGCTGCGGAGGGCGTAGCCTATGTGTGCGCCAGCAGCAATCTTGGTTGGGCCGGCAATCTTGCGCGGGCCCAGCAGCACGCTCGCCGGTACTGGACCCTGGTGTTCCATGACGACGATCTCCTGCACCCCGACTATCTACGCCATGCACTGGATGCCATCAACACGCAGCCCGGAGCAGGCATGGTCCTGAGCGCTATGAGCTTCGAGACCGCACCCGACGAAACCGAGTGGCCCGCTGCTGCGCCGCGCGGCGTGCTTTGCCGCAACGCCAGCGAACTGGCCGCACTCTGCTACGCGGGCGCCCCCCTTCACTTTGGATCGGCCCTCTACCGCACCGACATCTTCAAGACGCTGCAGTGGGAGGGCAACCGCTTCGGCAAGATTGCCGACCGCCCCTTCCTGCTGTCTGCATGCGGCTCATCGTCGTGCCACGTGTTCCTCAGTCCGCTGGTCCGTTATCGAATACATGACCAGCAAGACAGCACAAGTTCCGATAGCGGTCCCTTTGCGCCTGAGCTGGCAGCCCTGCACAACTGCTACAGGTCTTATCTGGGCGAAAGCCCGTTGGAGGCTACCGGCCGCTGTTTCCTGAGGCACAACTATCGGGCGATCGCCGATGAATTCAAGCGCCTGGGACAGACTGATCGCGCCCGCTTTCCCACTTTGGCGGCGTACCAGGAATTCCTGCGGGAGCAGGGTGCCTGCTCACGTTTCTCGCTGATCTCCGGCAAGCTGATCAGTCGGTGGCAATGCCTGGGTCAAGGCCTGTCCAGCTTGTTCCATGATCTTGCCCGCTGGTCCCGCCGCTGGAGAAAGCGATGATGACCCGGTCACGACAATCCCGCTCGCCTCTGAGCATATTGACGGAGCCGACGCCGTTCTTCAACGCACGCGGCTATGCCAGCAACTTCAACCGGGCCCTTCCGCGGCGACTGCGCAAATGGATCGCCGGCATGCGAGGGCGTAGCATTGGCGGGCATGTGGCCGTTACTCGCAGCCTGCTGCATGGCCTGACCGAGCTGGGCTGGCAGCACAATTACAACCCGCTGATGCAGCACTGCATCGCCGAGCATTGTCTGGTCCTTGCCAATGAAGAGGCATTGCGGCAGGCTATCCTGCTCAAGCGGGACGGCAAGATCAAGCGCCTGGTGGCCGGCCCCAACATAGTCGTCTTGCCAAGCGAAATGGATGCTCTGATGGCCAGCCCGGAGATCGATCTTTGTCTGGTGCCATCGGAATGGGTCAAGCAGGTCTATCTCGCCGAGACACCCGCGCTGGAAGGACGCATCGCTGTCTGGGCGGCCGGCGTCGATGTCACACAGTGGTGCGCCCCCCCGCCTGGCCCTGCCATGCCAGCACCTGTCGTATTGCTTTACGTCAAGAGCGGCATGACCGAGGATGAACTGACTTGCTTGCACGATCTCCTGGTCAGCCATGGCGCCACCGTCATACGCGTAGATTATGGTCAGTACGATGCGAGCCAGTTCCGTCAACACCTGGCGCGAGCAAGCTTGTGCATCTTTGTCAGCGCTTCCGAATCACAGGGTATTGCACTCCAGGAGGCCTGGTCCTGCGATCGCCCGACCTGGGTGTTCGATCCCGGCTACTGGTCCGCGCCCAACGGGCGGCGCTACCCCGCGTCATCAGCTCCTTACCTGAGTGCTGATTGCGGCCATGCGTTCAGCGCGCTCGACGCACTGGCAATACTCCTCAAACGCTGGGAAAATGGCGAATTACACTACGCTCCTCGCCACTGGGTCTCACAACACATGACAGACAAGACCAGTGCCGAGCGGCTGACAAGTCTCCTATTTGACTGACAAGGTCGACCATGAAATTACATTTGGGCTGTGGCCAGAACTATCTCGATGGCTATGTCAATATCGACTTCCCGCCGTCGGAACATACCGTCCAGGAAAAATCCATCGCGGACCGGCTGGCCGACATCACCAGTCTGCGCTTCCCGGCCAATTCGATTGAGGAAGTACGACTGCATCATGTGTTCGAACATTTCCGGCGTCCACAAATCACCGGCATGGTGGCTTGCTGGAACAGCTGGCTGAAACTGGGCGGCATCGTCCATGTCGAGGTACCCGACCTTGGCCGCATGGCGCGCGTCTTTGCCAACCCGTTTGCCAGCCTCAGTGCACGGGCGGTGGCCGAGCGGCACCTGTTCGGATCACACGAGGCAGGATGGGCTGCCCACTATGAAGGCTATGACGAGTCACTGTTGCGCCACATGTACAGTGCTCTTGGCCTGGAGGTGATTCAGGTCAAACGCCAACACTGGCGCGGCACCGACAATCTGCATGTACTTGGCAGGAAAGTCCGCCACCTGAACCCGGGTGAAGACGTCACGAATGCTGGCCGCCGCTTCCTGTCGTCCTTCCTGGTCGACGACACGCCGGGGGAACTGCGCATGCTCGATATCTGGCTGGAAGGTTTTCATCAGCAGGTCCGCAACGGATGGGCGACGGATTGAAGAAGATCGAGTCCGGTCTGGTCAGTGTGATCATTCCGACCTGGAATCGCGCACAGGAGCTGCCAGAGGCGATTCGTTCCGCACTTGCGCAAAGCCACGGACAACTGGAAGTACTGGTCTGCGATGATGGCTCCTCGGACAGCTCGCAGGAAGTAGTGGCGGCGATGGGCGATACGCGTGTGCGCTGGATTGCCGGCCCCCGTGCCGGGCTCCCCGCCGCCCCGCGCAATCGCGGCCTCGACCATGCTCGAGGCGAATGGATCGCGTTCATGGATAGCGACGACTGCTGGCTGCCAGACAAACTCACCATGCAGCTGCAGCGTCTGCAGCGTTCCGGCGGGACCCTGCTTGCCTCGTGCGGCAATGCCCTGCGGCGATCCAGACAAGCCGACCAACTGCAAAACGGACTGCTGCTGGAAGGACGTACCGCCGATACCGTGCTGACGTTGGAACAATTGGTGCAGGATAATCAGGTGATTACCAGCACGGTCCTGCTGCATCATTCCCTGCTGGAGAGAATCGGTAAATTTCCTGTAAAGACCGGCTTGAAGGTCGGAGAGGACTATGCCTACTGGCTCAGAGTAGCCAGCCTGACGCCGCTGGCATTTCATGGCACGGCACTGGCCAGCTACACCGACGATCCCGCAACCAGTGTGCGAGCTCACTCGCGCAATGAGATCCTGGTCAAATTGCGCATCTACCGCGACTACTTCGGCTGGCTGGCCGGATACGCGCCCCGGCGCCTGATCCGGGTGCTCCCGCTGTGCGTATTGCTGGCCATCCGGAATGCCACCATGCGCCAGTGGTGGCGCATGCGCGCAAGACTGGGGACTCTCAAACGCACTCTGCTGCGCAACAACGGGCAGGACACATGAAGCAAACCAAAACAGATATCAGCGTGAGCCACCCGCCTATCGTCAGCGTCATCATGCCGGTCTATAACGGCGAGCGCTATCTGCAACCAGCTATCCGAAGCATACTGGAACAAACCATGGGCGACTTCGAACTCATCGTCATCGATGACGCCTCCAGCGACGGTACCGCGAGCCTCCTGGCGCAATGTGATGACCCGCGCTTGCGCGTCATCCGGCATGACAGCAATCGCGGTATCGTCGATGCGCTCAATCATGGTCTCAGCCATGCCCGTGGACAATACATCGCGCGCATGGATGCGGACGATATCAGTCGTCCTGAGCGACTGGAAAAGCAGCTGGCTTTCCTGCAGGAGCATCCCGACGTCGGTCTGGTCGGAAGCTGGATCCTCGGTTTTGGTGAAGTGCGGCGCAAGTACGTTCATCGTTACCCGGTCACGCACGATGCCATCCGCGCACTGATGCTGTTCGAAAATGCTTTCGCTCATTCGACCGTCATGTTCAGCCATGCCGTGCTGCAGGAACACGGCCTTCGCTATTCGGAGCATTTCAAATACGTGGAAGACTGGGCATTGTGGTGGCAGATCGCCGGCGTTTCGCGCGTGGCCAACCTGCCCGAGGTCCTTCTGGACTACCGTATCAACAAGGCCGGCACCAGCTACACAGGCACCAGCATCCAGACGCGCTCACGCATAGATTTCGTCGAGGCCCGCCTGCAAGAAGCCGGCCTTCCCTTTCGTCAGGAACTGGCGGAAATGGCACCCTCTTCGCTGCATGAGCTAAAGATGCTCTCGGAAGCATTCGCGGCATTGTTGGCTGCTCATGCACGGCACCCGTACATGAACGACCAAGCCCTGCGGGAATGTGTGGAACAGTTATGGTTCCGTAGCTGCTACCGTGCCCGCCGTCGCGGCGTGGCGGTGGGAAGGCTGTATATATCGAACCCGCATGCAGGTTTGTCATGGACTGTACGGGCATGGCGTTTTGCAGCTATTGTCGTCCGCTCCTATGGACGTCAGGCTTGGGACCTGATTAAAAAAATGAAAATGCCCAGAAGGGGAATCTGACAGTGAAAATCCTATTGTGCTGTGAGTTTTTCTATCCCAGTGTCGGGGGAGCGCAGGAAGTCGTACGGCAACTCGCTGGCCGACTGGCCCGGTGGGGACATGATGTGACCGTCGCCACCTCCTTTCTTGCCAACCGCACCTCCGACGTTCACGAGGGCGTCAAGATTCGCTCGTTCAATATCAGCGGGAACTGGGCCAACGGTCTGGCGGGCGACGTACAGTCCTACCGCCAGTTCATGCTGGAGGGAGAGTTCGATCTCATCTTCATCTACGCCGCACAGCAGTGGACGCTCGACGCCATCCTCGACGAACTGCCCCGGGTCAAGGCACGCAAGGTGCTGGTGCCTTGTGGCTACTCCGGCCTGCACGATCCTGGCTATGCCAGATACTTCGCACGCCTGCCCGCGTTGCTGCGCTGTTTCGACGCGTTGGTCTATCACGCCTATGACTACCGCGATCACCACTTTGCACAGCAGCACCAACTGGACAACTCCATTTTCATTCCCAACGCGGCCGACGATACCGAGTTTTCCGCTTCACCCGGCGCTGACGCCCGCCGGTCGCTGGGCCTGGCGCCCGACGAACTGGTCTTGCTGACGGTCGGTTCGCTCAATGGGGCCAAAGGCCATCTGGAAGTTGCCGAGGCTTTCTCCAGGGCAGTCCTGCCGCGCAAGGCAACGCTCATTCTCAACGGGAACGAGATGCCCCCCACTGGGGACAACATGATTTCAAACGTTCGCAAGCTGGTGAGTCAGCTGAAAAGCCGCGGGGTGCTGCACACCGCTCGCTTTGTCGCGGGACGCCTGCTGCATGCCATCGGCCTGCGGCCAGGCTACTTTGACCGGCTGGACCGGGTGATCAAGGAAGTCAATGGAAAACCTGCTGCGGGAAAGCGCATCATCAGAACCAACCTTCCGCGCAAGGAACTCATCGAGACCTTCCTCGCCTCGGACCTCTTTGTCTTCGCCTCGATCATCGAATACTCGCCCCTGGTGCTGTTCGAAGCCTGTGCGGCAGGTTTGCCGTTCCTGACCGTCCCGGTTGGCAACGCGCGTGAAATCGTCGAGTGGACCCAGGCGGGAGAACTCTGTCCGGCAACCGTCGATGCCCAGGGTTTTACCCGGGCTGACACCGCCGAACTGGCCCAGTGCATCGCACGACTGGCAGCTGACCCGGATCGGCTGGCCGTATTGGCTGCCAACGGCAAGAAGGCCTGGCTTGAACGCTACAACTGGGAAACCATTTCCAGGGAATACGAAGCATTGTTTGCCAGACTGACCGGTCTTCACTCCTCCACAGATTCAACCCATGAAAAATAACGTCTCCGTCGCCCTTCACGGCGGTCTGGGCAATCAGCTCTTCCAATTTGCCACCGGTCTGTCAGTGGCTCGCCAGCACCGCCTCCCGCTGACACTGGACCTTACCTGGTTCGACATGGCGCCGCATCTGCCCAACACGACCATACGGAAATACGCGCTGGAGCCGTTTGGTGTGGACTTCCCGACCTACCGCACCCCAACGCCGGAGGGCTCACCTGCACGCTTTCTGCTCTATCGCGTCATGCGCAAGCTCAAGCGCCATCTGGGCATCAGTGCACCAGGCGTGACCACCTTGAACGAAAAGAGCTTTCGCTTCGACCCCGGTGTTCTGAGTGCAACTCCGCCGCTCTACCTCTTTGGCTATTGGCAATCGCCCTTGTATTTCGATCGCATCCGACCGGAGCTCACGGCAATGCTGGGCAAGCCACGCCAGATGAATGAAGCGACTTCCCTGCTCCATGAACAGATCCGCAACGCCGATGCGATCTGCCTGCACGTACGTCGCGGCGACTACGTCACCAACCAGCAGGCCGCTTCCACGCATGGCCTTTGCGACATGAGCTACTATCAAACCGGCCTGGCGCATGTCAGGCAGGGGCTTGCAGCGCCACATGCCTTCCTGTTTTCGGACGATCCCCAATGGGTTCGCGCCAATCTGAAACTGGATATCCCCATGACGGTAGTAGACGTCAACGGCCCGGACGATGCGCATCAGGATCTCTGGCTGATGGCCGCCTGCAAGCGCTTCGTCATCGCCAACAGTTCGTTGAGCTGGTGGGGAGCATGGTTATCGGATACGCAGTCAAAAATCGTCGTGGCCCCTCGCAAATGGTTTGCCGATGACAAATTGGACACCACCGATCTGATCCCGCAAGACTGGCTGCGCGTGTAAATGGAATCGTCATGCACCGCAAGGATATGAACTCAAGCAAGCTGCCGCCCCCGCCTCGTCGGCTCTGCATCGTCTGTGCTACGCCGCTGATGATCCACTTCTTTCTCAAAGAACACGTCCGTCTCTTGAGCGAGTTTGCAGAAATCACCATCGTTACCAACCTGCAGAACGATCCGCAAACCCCACCGTTGGACCTGCCAGCCCGAGTGATCTCCATTGGACTGCAGCGCCGCATCGTGTTGCGCAAGGACTTGAGCAGTCTGATGGCACTCTTCACCCTGCTGCGCAGGGAGAAATTCGACCTCATCTGGGGCGCCGGTCCCAAGGCTGGTCTGTTGGCGATGTGTGCGGGATGGGCAGCTGGAATTCCCAAGCGACTGTTCATCTTTCAGGGTGAGGTATGGGCCAACAAAAGGGGATTGGGGCGATTCATCCTCAAATCAATGGACAGGATCATCGTACGGCTGGCCACTCACCTGCTGACCGTTGGCCATTCAGAGCGCGAGTTCCTCTGCCAACAAGGCGTTCTGCCGGAGGGGCAGGCTGCGCCTCTGGGGCGAGGTTCCATCGCCGGCGTGGACACCCGCAAATTCCATCCTGATCCTGCGTCTCGACATCAGATGCGCCACAACTGGGGCATACCTGAGGACGCCGTTGTCGTTCTTTTTCTCGGACGCCTGAATCCGGACAAGGGCATCGAAGATCTTGCACATGCGTTCCGGGCTGCAAGGAAGACCTGCCCGAGCTTGTGGCTGCTGATGGTCGGACCGGACGAAAACGGCATGACTGAACGCATCATCGACATTTTGGATGATGTGCACGAAAGACGGCATACGTTGATCGGGTTCACCGAACAACCCGCTGCCTGCTTCAATGCTGCGGATATCTTCTGTCTGCCCAGCTACCGCGAAGGTTTCCCGGTATCCCTGCTGGAAGCCGCTGCATCGGGCCTGCCAAGTATCGGCAGCGATATTTACGGAATCCGTGGTGCCCTGATCAATCAGGTCACCGGCCTGCTCTTTACGGCCGCTAACCGCGATCACCTTGCCGAAGCTCTCGTGTGCCTCGGCAAGGATGAATCAACCAGGGCCGAGATGGGCGCCAATGCCCGCCAGTACGTGTTGAAACATTTTGAGCAGAATGAGGTGCTGTGGCGCTACCGCAGCTTCTTCCATCAGTTGCTCATCGGTTCCTGAGCCGGTCGAGATCGGACGCGTTCAAGCAGTGCATGCCATGCCGCAAGCTGGTGTTCCCCGGCAGGGGCCAGACGATTGCGGGCGGCGCGCATCCCGCCGAACATGAACAGGAAGTCGGCCACCATCTTGGCCGGTTGGCGCAAGCTGACGATGAGGGCATCGCGATATCGCCTTTGGCGGCAAGCTTCCATCAGAAACACTTTCCAGAAACGCATGCGCCGCGACAGCAGCTTGCGGAAAGAGATTCGGTCGTCGCGATAGGCCAGGAGCACCTCAGCGATTCCGCGAAAGCAACTTTGAGCGTACGCGCGATAAAGCAGGTGCTGGTCCTCTGCACCGTCGGCCTGGCTGACATAGCGAAACTTCCTGAACCAGGAAGTCTTTCCCATCCATGAGGGATGCGGAAAATGAAAACCGTTCCAAGGCCGGGCACAGATGAGCTCATGTTGACTGGCCACTTCGATGACGCCCGTGATATCGAGCTCGGAAGTGAAGGTCATCACCGACGAGGCCACCAGGTCGACCTGTGCATCGGCCTGCAGCGCACTTACCTGGACTTGCAGACGTTGCGGAAAGCTCATATCGTCGGCGTCCATCCGGCAGAAGAACTCGCCACCTGCGAGATCAAGCGCCTGATTGAGCCGATGGGAAATGCCGCGGTTCTGGCCGTCACTGATCCAGCGGATGCGCGTATCAGTGAAGCTGGTCACGATACGCGCGCTGTCATCGGTCGAACCATCATCCATGACCAGCAATTCCCAGTTCTGATAGGTCTGCCCGAGAATGGAGGAGATTGCCTCGGCGATCGTTCGCTGCGCGTTGTAGACGGGTAAGCCAATCGTCACTAAAGGCAGTAAGGGGGATACGGTCATTCCGATTGCCTGAGCAGTCCTGGTGTAGTTATGGCGAAAGTATAATTCTAAATCACCCATGCAATATTGCCCGAGGATTTCGATGCCCCCCTCATCTCACACGATTGTCGTAGGCGATCTTCAAGGATGCCTGTTGCCCTATCTCCAGCTTCAATCGCAGACCGATTCCCCGGACACGCATACGATCTTCGCCGGCGACCTCATCAACCGCGGCCCCCAATCCCTGCAAACCCTGCGCACCGTGATGCAGATGGGCGAGCGCGCCCGGGCTGTTCTCGGCAATCACGACCTGCACCTGCTGGCCGTGGCCTGCGGCATCCGACCCGCGCATCGCGACGATACCCTGGATGACATCCTCAATGCCCCCGACCGCGAAGAGCTCATCGACTGGCTGCGCCACCGGCCCCTGGCCATCCACCAACAGGGCCACCTGATCGTCCATGCCGGCGTGCTGCCGCAATGGGATCTGCACCAGGCCCTGGCCCTGGCCAACGAAGTGGAAACCATGCTGCGCAGCGACCAGTGGATGGTCTTCCTGCATCACATGTACGGCAACCGGCCCGAACGCTGGTCCGATGAGCTCGTCGGCCACGACCGCCTGCGCTGCATCATCAATGCCTTCACCCGGCTGCGCTTCTGCCAGGCGGACGGGACCATGGATTTTTCGGTGAAGGAAGGTGCGGCAGCAGCGCCGGACGGCTTGATGCCCTGGTTCGAGGTGCCGGGACGACGTACCGAGGACGTGACCGTGGTCTTCGGGCACTGGTCCACGTTGGGACTACTGATGCGCCCCAACCTGATCGCTCTCGATACAGGCTGCGTCTGGGGCGGACAACTCAGTGCGGTGCGACTTGAGGATCGGGCGCTGTTCCAGGTGCCGTGCCCGCAGGCACGCCGACCGGGCTGAGCGACTCCAGAGAATAGCCCAGACCCGTGGCAATGACTTCACGTGCCGTGCGCGCAAGGTCGCGCCGATGCGCACCCTCGGTGCTGATGAGCGGCAATTGCTTCAGTTCGGCCCTCATGCCGCGCGCCTTGAGGATGGTGACGATGCTCTCGGCAATGGACATCTCGCCGATGAAGTCAGCCGCACCATGCAGCTTGCCCCCGGCATCCACATAACGCAGCGCGTACGGCTGCACCGGTGCTCTTGCATCGATGGCGGCCTCGAACAGGTTCGCGTGGAAGGGCAAGAGCGACCCTTGTGCCGCCGTCGTGCCTTCAGGAAAGAAAGCCACGTGTTCACCCTTTTCGATACTCTCGACCAGACCTTTGAAAATGCGCCGCACATCGCTGGCCTTGCCGCGCGAGATGAAGATGGTCCCGGTCTTGGCGCACAGCCAGCCGATGAGCGGCCAGCCGCGAATTTCCGACTTGGCCACGAAGCGACAAGGCTGCAGCGAATTGACCACGAAGATATCGAGCCAGCTCACGTGATTGGATACCAGCAGCGAACGGGGGATAGGCAACGGGCTGTCGATACGCACCTCGATACCGCAGATGCGCAACAGCTTGCGTGACCAGCGCCGGATATGCGCCTCCCGGCCCTTCTCGGAAGTGAACGGGAACAGGAAGGCGCACACCGCCATGCCCTTGAAGAGATGTGCGATCAGGCGCAGCAGACGAAAAACGAACATGGCGTAGTCGGATCGTGATCAGGTCGAGGTCGACGAAAAAACCGCTTAATCGAAAATCAAGAACGCACTTGCCCGAAGACAAGCATCGATCAAGTGAAAATCAAACGTCACAATATCAACGCTCGAAGGCAATGTGCCCCGACACGATGGTCGCCTTGACCACGCCAGGCAACTCGTAGCCCAGGAACGGGGTGTGCTTGCCCTGGCTGGCCAGGGCCGAACCCTGCACCTTCCACAGGATGTTCGGATCGAACAGGCAGAGGTCAGCCACGCTGCCCACGGCCAGATTGCCGGCCTTCAGGCCCGCCACCTTGGCGGCGCGGTGGGTGACCTTGGAGATGGCCTTGGACAGCACTTCCTTGCCCTCGCCTTCTGTCTCCAGCGCCCACTTCAGCGACAGCGACAGCAGCAGCTCCAGGCCGGTGGCGCCCGGCGAGGCTTCGCCGAAGGGCAGCAGCTTCTCGTCGTCATCGACCGGGGTGTGGTCGGAGCAGACGGCATCGATGGTGCCATCCAGCAAGGCGGTACGAATCGCTTCACGGTCGCGCTGCGAGCGCAGTGGCGGCGTCATGCGGGCGTTGGAATCGAAGAAGCCGATGTCCAGGTCGCACAGATGGATATGGTGTACGCCCACGTCGCAGGTCACCGGCAGTCCTTCGCTCTTGGCCTGGCGCACCAGCTCCAGCCCCGCCGCCGAGGACATGCGGCAGAGGTGGACACGGGCGCCGGTAGCGCGCATCAGTTCAAAGAGGGTGTAGAGCGCAATCGTTTCCGACATCACCGGCACGCCCGACAAGCCCAGGCGCGAGGCGGCCGGACCGCTGTGGGCGATACCCGAGCGCCCCAGGTGCGGGTCCTGTGGACGCAGCCAGACAGTGTAGTTGAAGGTCTTGGCATACTGCAGCGCCGAGAGCAGCACCGTGGTATCGGTGATGGGCTCTTCGGCTTGCGAGAAACCGATGCAGCCGGCGTCGGTCAGCTCGGCCATTTCGGTCAGCGCCTTTCCTTTCAGGCCGGCGGTGAGCGCGCCCAGCGGATAGACGTGGGCCTGGTTCAGCGAACGGGCGCGGTGCTTGAGCATTTCCACCAGGCCGGGTTCGTCCAGCACCGGATCGGTATCGGGCGGACAGACCAGGCTGGTCACGCCGCCCTGGATGGCGGCCTGCATCTCGGACTCCAGCGTGGCCTTGTACTCGTAGCCGGGCTCGCGCAGGCGCGCCGACAGGTCCACCAGGCCGGGGGCCACGATCAGGCCGGTGGCGTCGATGGTCTTGTTGGCCACAAAGTCGGCCGGGGCCTGGCCCACACCGACGATCTTGCCGGCGGCTACATACACATCCTGCTGGGCATCGATGCCGTTGGCCGGGTCGATCAGGCGGCCGTTCTTGATATGCAGTTTCATCAGTTCTTGTCTTCTTAACGGATCGTTCAAAACGTCGCGGGGATAGTCGTCGTCAGCCTGGGATTCAATTGCCGGCCACGATGCTCATGACCGCCATGCGCACGGCGATGCCGAAGGTCACCTGCGGCAGGATCACGGCCTGGGCACCATCGGCCACGGCTGAATCGATTTCCACACCACGGTTCATCGGGCCAGGGTGCATGACGATGGCATCCGGCTTGGCCAGGGCCAGACGTTCCGGGGTCAGGCCATAGCTCTTGAAGAACTCCTGCGCCGAGGGCAGCAAGGCCCCGCTCATGCGCTCGTTCTGCAGGCGCAGCATGATGATCACGTCCACATCCTTCAGGCCCTCTTCCATGTTGTGGAAGACGCGCACGCCCATCTGCTCCAGGCCGCTGGGCAGCAAGGTGCGCGGGCCGATGGCGCGCACTTCCGGCACACCCAGGGTGGTCAGCGCGTGGATATCCGAACGGGCCACACGGCTGTGCAGGATATCGCCCACGATGGCCACACGCAGGTTGGTGAAGTCCTTCTTGTAGTGACGGATGGTGTACATGTCCAGCAGACCCTGAGTCGGGTGCGCGTGGCGGCCATCACCGGCGTTGACCACGTGGACGTGCGACTGCTTCGTATCGATCAGGTGCTTGGCGATCAGGAAGGGCGCGCCCGATTGCGCATGACGCACCACGAACATGTCGGCGTGCATGGCCGCCAGGTTGTCGATGGTGTCCAGGAGCGACTCGCCCTTGCTGGTGCTGGAAGCCTGGATGTTGAGATTGATCACGTCCGCCGACAGACGCTTGGAGGCGATCTCGAAGGTGGTGCGGGTGCGCGTGGAGTTCTCGAAGAACAGGTTGAAGACGCTCTTGCCGCGCATCAACGGCACCTTCTTGACTTCGCGGTCACCGATGCTGACGAAGGATGATGCGGTATCGAGGATGTGCGTCAGGATCGAGCGCGGCAAACCCTCGATGGTCAGCAGGTGTTGCAGTTCGCCGTTTTTGTTGAGTTGGGGATTAAGCATGGACCACCGTGAGTGAGAAGCGGCCGTCGTCGGCGCGTTGCAGTTGCAGGTTTTCTTGTTTGGTGAGTTCAACCGAGGTCGCCAGGAAATCGGCGGCAATGGGCAGCTCGCGACCACCGCGGTCTACCAGCGCCGCCAGCAGCACGCGCGCCGGGCGACCATAGTCGAACAGTTCGTTGATGGCCGCACGCGTGGTGCGACCGGTATAGAGCACGTCGTCGACCAGCAGGATGGTAGCCCCCTCGACATCGAAGGGAATCTGGCTGGGCTTCACATCGGCGCGCAAGCCCTTCTCGGAAAAGTCGTCGCGATAGAAGGACACATCGACGAAGCCCAGGCGTTCGCCCAGGCCCAGTTCAGCCGCCAGGCGTTCAGCCAGCCAGGCGCCGCCCGAGTGGATGCCCACCAGCGCAACCTCGGTTGCGCCCTGCAGGCCGGCTTGGATCTGCTGCACCAGGGTCTGGTACAGCGCTTCTGCATCAAGCTGGGAAGGTGTTGTGCTCATGAATGTGCGTCGTCAAAGTATTGCTGCAAAATGATGGCGGCAGCCTGGTCATCGATCTGCTCGCCGCGCTGGTGCTGGATCACTGCCGAACTGTAGCGTTCATCCACCAGCGTGACTTCAAGTCCGTAGCGGCCGTGCAACTGGTTGGCAAAGCGGCGGCAGCGCACGCTCATCTCATGCTCGGCGCCGTCCGGATGCAGGGGCAGGCCAACCACGCAGCGCGCCGGTTGCCACTCCGCGATCAGGCGCGCAACGGCCGCGAACTTGCCGTCGTTGGTCGCTTCGCTGATCACCGCCAGCGGCTGCGCCTGCTTCAGGCCCGTATTGCCCACGGCCACGCCGATACGCTTCAAGCCGAAGTCGAAGGCCAGGATGGTGTCCAAGCGTTCCTGCTCCTCAGGCCCGTCCGGCATCGCCAGACAGCATCACCGGGTCGATGCCCAGCAGCGCCAGTGCCGCCGTGAAGCGTTCCTCCACAGGCAACTCGAAGATGATGGACGGGTCGGCCTTGACAGTGAGCCAGCCATTGCGACCGATCTCGCCTTCCAGCTGGCCGGGGCTCCATCCCGAGCAACCCAGCGTCACCAGCACGCGCTGCGGGCCGTCCCCATGGGCGACTGCTTCGAGCACGTCCTTGGAGGTGGTCAGCGCCACTTCATCGGTGACCTGCAAGGTCGAGGAATATTTCTCCGAGGTCGAATGCAGCACGAAACCGCGCTCCACCTGCACCGGACCGCCGAACATGACCGGGCGGCGATACAGCTCGGGCATGGCATCGGGGGTGTCGGGCCGGATTTCCAGCTTGAGGTTGATGCGGTCGAACAGCACGTCCATGGTCATGTCGGTGGGCTTGTTGATGACCACGCCCAGCGCGCCGTTATGGTTGTGTTCGCACAGATAGACCACGGTGCCGCCGAAGATCGGGTCCAGCATGGACGGCATGGCTATCAGGAAATGGTCGGTCAGGTCCAGCTCCAGCGGCGGACGAGCCTCCTCGGAGGCAGCGTCCTCCCCCTCCGCCTGCTTGCCGTCATCGGCGGAGGCGGCATCGCGGGAGCTGGAGTCGGAATGGAACGGGTCGAAGGCGCCAAAGGAATCCACGGATTCGTCGAAATCCTCGGCTGAGAAACTGAAGGGAGAATTGCGTCTCTTGATCATCCCGGCATTTTAGCAGTTTTGGCCGGGATCCCATGCGGCTCATGGGCAAGCGCCCGTAAAGGCGGCCGCAAGCAGCCGCTTTTACACGGCCCTTAGTTGCTGCAAAGCATCTTTCTGACGGCCTGCCGCGCTTGCGCTGCCAACTCGGTCAGATCCACGCCGGCAATGAGGTCATCGCTCGCCACGGCGCGACCACCGACCCACATTGCCTTCAGGAAAGGTCGCCCACCCGAGACCACCGGCCCGATGGCCGGATCATGCAGGCCGAAATAGCGTGGATCATCCAGCCGGTACAGGGCGATGTCAGCCTGCTGACCGACCTGCAGCCCCTGCAGTCCGTCCAGCCCCAACACGCGCGCACCGCCGGTGCTCCCCCAGCGCACCACGTCTTCCACCGTCGCCTCGTCGGCCCCTCCTTCGAAATGGCCGCCGCGCACGGCCGGTATCGCCTCCTGTCCACGCCGCGCGCGCTGCATCAGCCAGGCGGCATGGGTTTCCGAGATCATGTCCGCAGCCTCGTTGGAGGCAGCACCATCCACCCCGATCGATACCGGCACGCCCGCCGCCTCCAGCGCGCGAATCGGGGCAATGCCACTGCCCAGCCGACCGTTGCTTTGCGGGCAATGGGCGATGCCCGTTCCGGTACTTCCCAGCAAGGCAATTTCCTCGGGATCGAGCTTGACCAGGTGCGCAAACCATACGTCCGGCCCCAGCCAGCCAATGCGTTCGCAGAATTCCACGGGACGGCAGCCGTGCATGGCTTGTGCGCTGTCCTGGTAGCCGACCGTCTCCGAGAGATGGCTGTGCAGGCGCAAACCCATTGCGCGGGCCGCCTTGGCGATCTCGCCCATTTCCTCGGGCGCCGCCGAATAGAGCGGCGTGGTCGGCGCCATCACCACGCGCCGCATTGATGCGGGCGCGGGATCATGGAAGCGCCGCGCCAGGCGCTGCATATCGGTGAGGAAAGCATCGAGGCTCTCCGGTCGCAGGGCACTGGGCAACTCCGCTTCCAGCTGCCGCGTGCGGGTCGCCGTCCCCCGACACAGCACGAAACGCAGGCCCAGTCGCTCGGCCTCCTCGAAGAGGATCTCCGAGGTATCGAAGGGCATGCCGGGGTAGTACAGGTAATTGTGATCAGCAATCGTGCCGCAACCCGAGCGCATCAATTCCACCATGCCGATGCGCGCGGCCAGCCGGAACAGCTCGGCATCGAACCTGGCCCGATAGCGATAGGGCGTGGCCGCCAGCCAGGGCGTGAGCGTGGCATTGATGCCCAGCGGATCCCCCTTCAACAGCGACTGGAACAAATGATGGTGGGTATTGACCCAGGCCGGATAGGCCACGCAATCGCTGGCATCGATCACGCTGTCACCCGGCAGCGCATCGAGCCGGCCGATGGCGGCAATGACGCCGTCGCTCACGCGGATGTCCGGACCGGCGTGGCGCGCAGCCGCACCGGGCAGGCCGGTCATGATGGCCTGCAGGTTCCTGATCAGGAAAGTGTTCATGAGGATTCGGCTCCTTGAGTTGGGATCATCATGCCATCTCGCTCTCATGCCAGCCAGCCAGCATGGCGCGGGAAAGCGCGCTCATGAGCCAGAACAGCAGGATGCCGGTCAACGTGATCAGCAGCAAGGCGGCGAAGAGGCGCGGAATGTTGAGCTGGAAGCCCGCCTGCAGGATCTGATAGGCCAGCCCCGAACCAGTGCCGCCCGTGCCGGCCACGAACTCTGCCACCACGGCCCCGATCAGCGCCAGCCCGCTGGAAATGCGCAGGCCGCCGAAGAAGTAAGGCAGGGCGCTGGGAATGCGCAGACGCCGCAAGGTCTGCCAGCGCGTGGCCTTGTTCAGCCGGAACAGGTTGAGCAGGCCCGGATTGACGCTGCGCAGTCCCAGCGTGGTGTTGGAGATGATGGGAAAGAGCGCCATGATGGTAGCGCACACCGTCAGCGCCGCCGTGGTGTCCTTGACCCAGATGATGATCAGCGGCGCAATGGCGACGATGGGCGTGACCTGCAGGATGATCGCATAGGGGAACAGACTCACCTCGATGAAGCGGCTCTGCACGAACACGAAGGCAATCGCCACGCCCAGGATCACCGCCAGCACGAAGGCCAGGAAGGTAATCTTCAACGTCACCAGCAGCGAATCCATCAGCATGCTCCAATCGGCCACCAGTGTCTTGGCGATCAGCACCGGCGTGGGCACCAGGTAAGGCGGCACCTCCAGCAGCGTGCATACGATCTGCCAGGTCAGCAGCAGCGCAATACCGATGGACAGGGGCGCGGCCACGCGCCAGAAACCGGGACGATTGATCAGCGGATCAGTGTTGGGCTTCATGGCCGCCTCCCTGCTGGTTGGCAAGCGTCAGGTAATCCGAAAGAGTTTTGCAATACTGCATGAAGGGCGCCGAAATGCGAAAAGCTTCATCACGCGGACCAGGCGCATCGATGGCCACATCGGCAATCACCCGACCGGGGCGGGCCGCCATCACGATCACGCGCGAGGACAGGAACACTGCTTCATAGATGCTGTGGGTGACGAAGACCACGGTGAGATCCTGCCGGCTCCAGATATCACGCAGGTCGGCGTCGAGCTTGTTGCGGGTGAATTCATCGAGCGCACCGAAGGGCTCATCCATGAGCAGCAGGTTGGGCGATGTCGCCAGCGCACGGGCGATCGAGGCACGCATCTGCATGCCGCCCGAGAGTTCGCGCGGCAGCACCTTGTGGAATTTTTCCAGGCCGACCAGCTTGAGCGCCTCGGCCACGCGCGCATCGGCCTGCGCGCGCGGCACCTGGCGCAAGTCCAGCGGCAGACGTGCATTCTGCTCCACCGTGGCCCATGGCATCAGCGTGGCCTCCTGAAACACCATGGCCAGGGTACGCTCAGGAGTACCGACCGTGGCCAGGTTGCCGCCCCACCAGCGGAGATGGCCGTGGGAGGGCTCTTCCAGCCCGGCAAACATCTTCAGCAAGGTGCTCTTGCCGCAGCCCGACGGGCCCAGCAGCGAGACGAACTCACCGCGTCCGATATCGAGCCTGACCTCATCGAGCGCACGGGTGCCATTGCGATAGGTCTTCTCGACCCGCTGCGCCGACAGCACCGGCGGTGCACCAGCAACTGCGGCCGCACTCTCCTGCTCCCATGCCGCGGCCTGCGACATGGCGTGTTCATCTCTGTCCATGGGATCTCCTGACGGGTTCATGCAGCGGGGTGGATGCGGAACACTTCGGATTCGCCGTGTTCTTCCAGCAATTGCAGCAACATGCGGCGCATGATGAGACCCGGACGGTCCGAGGCCATATGGAATTCCTGACGGCGACGCACGTCGATGCAGGCGTCGGGATCGGTGGCCTCCAGGATCTCCCGGTCCTCCACCAGGATGGGCGCATCCCAGGCGATCAGCTCGGCTTCGGAACACTGCTCTTCGGTATCGTTGCGATACAGCCATTGCGACAGCATGATGGCGCCGTCATCGATGGGCGTGGCGCAGTTGTAGATGATGTGGTGCCGGCCGCTCTCCGGATAAGTGCAGCCGAAGCGGCGCACGAAGGGCAGATACCAGCGGTTGAACATGTGGCGTACCGTGGTGTCGGCGGTGCTGCCGGTCACGCGATGGCTGGCCGGGACGTTCTTGATGGGCACACGGGTTTCGGCTTCGAAGCCGTAATCGGTTTCGTTGATCTCGTACTTCTCGGGCTTGGGCTGGTCGTACAGGCCGAAGGTGGCGCGGTGCACGTAGCTGAAGTGAGAATTGTCGAAGGAGTTTTCCATCATGCGCAACGGGCTGGTTTCCCAGCGCTCGTAGAACTGGAAGATGCGGCGGTAGCCCGGAGCGCCATCTTCGGGGAAATCGGGAATGTCGCGCAGCGGTTCTTCCAGTGCCACCCACACGTAGCCGTAACGTTCCTTGCAGAAATACGATTTCACGCACGCGCCCGAGGGCACGCTGCCATCCACGCTCTGCGGCACGCGCACGCAGGCGCCTTCCCCATTGAAGGTCCAACCGTGATAACCGCAGACGATGTTGCCGTTCTCCACGAAGCCTTTCGACAGCTTCGCCGTACGATGGCAACAGCGATCCTGCAGGGCGGCGGGCGTACCGTCCTCCTTGAGCCACACCACCAGCTTCTCGCCCAGCAGGGTGAAGGGCTGTGGACCGTCCTTCAATTGCGAGACGGGCATGAGCGCGTACCAGAACTTGCGCAAGACTTTTTGTTGGGTCACCAGCATGATGCTGCTCCTTCTGCTTGGACTGCGGACATCATGGTCCACAGTGGTCCGGCCGGCGTGCCAACACGGTCGCCTTCGCCGGAAAATCTGTTCAGGCCGCCGCCGCTCCGAAGGTCTGCCGCACCTTCATTTCCAGGTACTCGCCGATGGTGCAGGGCGCATGGCGCGCCGGTCGTTCGGTGCTGCAACAGCTCGGCAGGCAGGCCACCACGGCGGCCTGGTCGCCATCCTGGAAGAACGGCAGGGAATAACGCGGCGCACTGCCGGCATTGAGAACGCGATGCGGATTGCTGTGATACAGGTCATTGCTCCACCGCTGCAGCAGGTCACCGATATTGACCACGAAGCTGCCATCGATGGGTGGCGCGCTCACCCACTGACCATCGGCATTGCAGATCTCCAGTCCGCCGATGGCATCCTGCGCGAGGATGGTGACCAGGCCCCAGTCGGTATGCGCGCCGGCGCCGATCTGGTTGTGCTGCGCCCCGGCCGGTTGCGGCGGATAGTGCAGCATGCGCTGGGTGGCAATGGGTGTCTGCAAGACCGGCTCGAAGAAATCCTCCGGCATCTCCAGCGACAGTGCGATCACGCCCAGCAGGCGATGGGACAGCGCGCGTACCGCTTCGTAATATCGCCGCGCATGCGCTTGGAAACCCGGCAAGTCGTGCGGCCACAGGTTATGGCCGTAGCGCAGCAAGCCGCGTTGCACGTAAGGATGATCGGGCGCGATGTCGATGCCGAACTGGAAGCCTTCCTTCAGATCGACAGGAGAACCTTCATCCAGCGCCTGCGCCCCCATGCGCTCATAGCCATAGCCGGAGGGAGAGTGACGCATGTCGATGGCCGACTTGCTGGCCAGGGGCAGCGCAAAGAAACGCCGTGCCCAGTCGAACTGTCCCTCAATGAGCGCCTGCGGCACGCCGTGGTTGACGAGGTAGAAGAAACCGACATCACGCGAGATCTTGTGGATCTCCCAGGCCAGCGCCTCGCGGCGGGCCAGCTCGAGAGAAAACGCGTCAGCAAAATCGATCACCGGAATGTGGCGCGCGGTCATCGGTGGTGTATAGGGAATCATGGCGTCCTCACGCGAAGAAGGATGGCTGCCCCGGCCTGCGCAACATGGCAGCCATCCGGACCATCAGCAAGCTCAGGGCATGACCTTCATGTCCTTGACGAACTGGGTGGTGTAGGCCTTGTGATAATCGGTCCCGGCCTTGAGCAGGCCCGTGGCCACCATGACGTCATAGGTCTGCTTCCAGCGCTCGTCGGTCATCACGCCGATACCCATCTTGGCCGCATCGCCACCGGTGACCACCTTCAGTTCCTTCAGTTTGCCGACGGCATAGGCCAGTTGTTCGTCGCTCATGTTCTTGTTGTCCGCCTTGATGAGCGCATTGGCCGGTGCCGGGTCTTCCAGGTAGCTCTTCCAGCCCTCGGCAGTGGCCTTGACGAAGCGCTGCACCAGGTCGGGCTTGGTCGCCACCGTCTTCTGCAAGGTCACGATGGTGGTGCCATACGGTGGATAACCTGCGCTGGCAAAGAGGAAGAACTTGCTCTTCACGCCCGCCTTGTCGGCCTGGAACAGTTCGGATGACGGATAGGCCTGCTGCGCGATGTTGGGGTCGGCAAAGAACGGCTGCAGGTTGAAGGTATAGGCCCTGGACTGGGCATCGGTATAGCCGTACTTGGCCTTGAGCCATGGCCACCAGCTCGACTGGCCGGAGCCGGCGACCAGAATGGTCTTGTTCTTCAGGTCCCCCAGGCTGGTGACATCCTCATGCGTCATCATGCCCTGCAGGTCGGACTGGAAGGAGGTGCCCACGGTCACCAGCGGCAGGCCCTGCTCGATCCCCTTCATCACGGTGAAGTCGTAGCCCATGCTGAAGTCCGCCTGCCCGGCCACCAGGATCTGCATGTTGTTGACCTGCGGGCCACCCATCTTGATGGTCACATCCATGCCATATTTTTTATAGATACCCTTGGCCACCGCCTGGTAGAAGCCGCCGTGCTCGGCCTGCGCGTACCAGTTCGACAGTAGCGTGACCTTGTCCTCGGCATGCGCCAGGCCCGGCATCGACAGGGCTGCTGCGCCCAGTCCCAGCCACACAGCGGCCACGTGCCGCAGGAATGTTCGCTTTTGCATCGCTTGCTTCTTCATCGCCTTCCTCTCCAGGTGGGTTGAACTTGCCTTGATCACTCGCCAATCACAGATCCAGTACCAGCCGCCGGCCGACGCAACGCGACACGCACGGCAGGATGCGACGGCCACCGGCGCGCTCGGCGGCCGAGAGCACACTGTCGCGGTGCAGGGGCTGGCCTTCCAGTACGGTGCTCTCGCAGCTGCCGCAGAAGCCCTCGCCACAGGACGTACCGATCACCACGCCCAGTCGCGCTGCCGCTGCCACGATGCTCTGACCGGGCGCGACCTCGCAGCGCAGGCCGGAGCGGTGCAGTACCAGCTCGAAAGCACGGTCGGCGACCTCGCTGAGCGGAGCTGCCTCTGCCTCTGCATCTGCATTTGCGGACGGCTTCACGGGTGCGGCGAACAGTTCGAAGTGAATGTCCTGCTCGTGCCAGCCTGCCAGTCGGGCGTGGCGGCGTGCAGCCTCGATGAAGGGTGAAGGTCCGCACACGTAGAGCGGGGACGAAGGCGGCACGGCTGCCAGGGATGCGGCCAAGGCGCGCTCGGTCTCGGCCCCGTCCAGGCCCAGGTGCAGCGACATGCCTTGCGAACAGGCCGCCAGTTCATGAAAGAAAGCGGCGTGTGCGAGGCTGCGTGCAAAGTAATGCAGACGATGCCGCCTGCCTTGCACGGCCAGCTCGGCGGCCATCGCATGCAGTGGCGTGATGCCGATGCCGGCGGCCAGCAGCAGCGGCGCGCGCGTATCGGCGATGAGGGGGAAGGCATTCACGGGAGGCGATGCACTGATCGTCGCGCCCTCCTGCACCTGCGCATGCAGGAAGGCGGAACCCCCGCGCGAAGCAGCCTCGCGCTTGACGGCAATCACGTAGCAGTCGCGCTGTTGCGCAGCATTGCAGAGCGAATAGGCGCGCACCAGTCCATCCCGCAGATGCAGGCGCACATGCGCGCCCGGCGTCCAGGGTGGCAGCGCCGCGCCCTCCAGCGACACCAGTTCAAACAGACGGATATCCTCGGCAGCCTGACGCACTGCCCTCACCCGCAACATCAAAGTGGTGGTGGCGCTGCCATCGAAACGATCGCGCACGGCATTCATCGCGCACCTCGACTGCGGGCACCACGAGAAAGGCGAATCGAAAAGCGAAGCAGCTGGAATGCCGCGCGAAGCGGCGAGGAAAAAAGAAAGGGCGCGGGGGCAATGTGCATGGTCTCGTGTCCTGTCGAAACAGAGGGACCATCGGAGCGTTCCGATGGCGTCACGAGCAATGCCCCGCAAGAAGGTAAGTGGATTCGTTACCGACTGCTAGCCGCTTCTACTCACTGCCTTGTTTAGCAAACGGCGTGCCAAGGCCGGAGATGCCGCAAACCCATGTGATTTTTCCGTGCATCAATGAAAAAGGGACGGAAAATACCGTCCCCTCACCTGCAAGCTGCACATCTTGGTGCGCCCTGCCTTGATCTGCATCACAGGCGCACCAAGAAGAAGCCCCTCCGGTTTATGGCATCGGCATCAGGCCACGCCATGCTGCTTGAAGAAGGCCACCACCTTGCTCCACGCATCCTTGGCATCGGCTTCCACATAGCTGGGGCGGTAATCGGCGTTGAAGGCATGGCCGGAATTCATGTAGACGTGGAATTCCGACTTGTTGCCGGCCTTCTGCAGGGCTTCCTTCATCTGCTCCACGGTGGAGACCGGGATACCCTGGTCCTTGCCACCGTACAGGCCGATGACCGGCGTCTTGAGGGTGGCCGCGATATCGATGGGCTGCTGCGGGAACAGAGCGGTCCTGTCGCCCACCAGGCGGCCGTACCAGGCGGCCCCGGCCTTGACCTTGGGATTGTGGGCGCTGTAAAGCCAGACGATGCGGCCCCCCCAGCAGAAGCCGTTGATGCCCAGGCGCTTGAGGTCGCCGCCGTTTTCGCCGGCCCATTTGACGTAGGCATCGATATCCCCCATGACCTGGGCATCGGGCACCTTGGAAATGATTTCCTTCTGCAGTTCGGCAATGGAGGTATAGGCCATGGGATTACCCTGGCGCACGAAGAAATCCGGTGCGATGGCCAGATAACCCAGCTTGGCGAAACGGCGCGCGATATCGGCGATGTGCTCATGCACGCCGAAGATCTCGGAGACTACGATGATGACCGGCAGACCGGTCTTGCCCTCGGGCTGGGCACGATAGGCCGGCACGCGCTGGCCGTTGACCTCGATGGAGACCTCGCCGGCGGTGAGGCCCTGGGTATCGGTCTTGATCATGGTCTGCGCGCACACCGGCAGCACGGCGGCGGCAAAGCCGGTGCCCAGGGCGGTCTTGAGGAAAGTGCGGCGGTCAGCGTTGCCGCTCAGGGTACTCTGGCCCAGCAGGCTGTCGACATCATTGCGAAAGTCGTTCATCGGGTTCTCCATCTTGGTGGCACATGGCCTCGTTGTGGTGGAAGTGATGCGGGACGAGAAGGCGCGCATGAAAAAGCGGCCCTTGCAGACCGCTTCCCTGGAACAGGACACCTGACGGGCCGGCACGCCGTGCGCGCCCGCTCATCCCTAGCCCGAGTCTAACCGCAATCGGCGCTACGCGTTGATGATGCCTCAGCCTTGCACGGCCAGCGCCGGGTTGCCGGGCGGCAGCTCGGGGGCAGCGGGAGTCACGTCGATGACGTGCTCGGTTGCGGCAGCCCGGGCGCGCGCGGAGGAAGCCACCTGCGCCTGCGCCGCATCGATGCGGAACACGCTCACCAACTGCTGCAATCCAGCCGCCTGTTCCTGCAGCGAGCGGGCCGCCGCTGCAGCCTGCTCGACCAGGGCGGCATTCTGCTGCGTCATGTCGTCGATCTGGATGATGGCTTCGTTGACCTGCTCGATACCGCTGCTCTGCTCGCGGTTGGCGTGGGTGATCTCGGTCATCACGTCGGTCACGCGGCGA
This sequence comes from Herbaspirillum sp. FG34, assembly GCF_057809315.1. Classification (NCBI taxonomy): domain Bacteria; kingdom Pseudomonadati; phylum Pseudomonadota; class Betaproteobacteria; order Burkholderiales; family Oxalobacteraceae; genus Herbaspirillum; species Herbaspirillum sp. FG34. Next base: position 46,415 of record NZ_JBMDJS010000015.1, read on the forward strand.
ATGCTGGTGACGATCTCGGTCATGGTGCTGCCGGCCTGTTCGACCAGCTTGCTGCCATTTTCCACCTTGCCCACCGAATCGCCGATGAGCACCTTGATTTCCTTGGCCGCCGAGGCTGAGCGCTGCGCCAGCGAACGCACTTCGGACGCCACCACCGCAAAACCTCGTCCCTGCTCGCCTGCGCGCGCCGCTTCCACCGCGGCGTTGAGTGCGAGGATGTTGGTCTGGAAGGCGATGCCGTCGATCACGCTGACGATGTCGGCCACCTTCTGCGAAGACGCATTGATCGACTGCATGGTCTCCACCACCTGCGAGACGATACTGCCGCCCTGCACCGCGACATCGGAAGCGGCCAGTGCCAGATCGTTGGCCTGGTGCGCGTTCTCGGCATTCTGCTTGACGGTGGAATTGAGCTGCTCCATCGAAGAGGCAGTCTCTTCCAGCGCCCCGGCCTGCTGCTCGGTACGACCCGACAAGTCGAGGTTGCCGCGCGCGATTTCGGTGGAGGCGGTGGTGATGGTTTCCGAACCGCGCCGCACCTCGGCCACGATGGCTGCGAGCTTGTCGCGCATGACCCGCATGGCCGCCAGCAGGCTGTCGTTGTCGCCGGCGCGGGTATCGATCACCACGGCCAGGTCGCCTTCGGCAATCTGTCCGGCGATCTGCACGGCGTAGTCCGGTTCGCCGCCCAGCTTGCGCAGGATCTGGCGCGTGATCCACAGCGCTGCCAGGATCGCACTCACCACACCAACGGCGCTGATGATCAGCATCAGCAAGCGCGCACGGGCATAGGCGGCGGCACTGCTGTCGGCGGCTTCGCGGTTGAGCTTGTCTTCCAGCGCGGCCAGGGCCTTGAGTTCAACCTGCCAGGATTTCTGCACCGGCAGGTATTGCTCCTTCAGGAATTGCGCCAGCTCATAGGCTTCGCGGCGCTTGCCGAACTCAACCGCCTCGTTGATCAGCTTCTCGGCCTTGGTGGCCTGCGCCTGGATCTTGGGCAGGGCCGCCTTTTCTTCTTCGCTGGTATCGGCCGAGTCGGCAAAGAACTGTTGCAGCTTCTGCGCGGCCATCCTGTACTTGAGCGTCTGGGCTTCGATGTATTGCGCCTCGATGTCCACGTCCTCAGGCGCGGCCGGCAGCATGAGGTTGCGCAGCGAGATGGAGCGCTCACCGACGGTCTCCAGCATGTCCTTGACCAGCGCGCTCTCGGGATTCTTGACCTCGACCACGTGGTTGAAGCGTCCCTGCACCTGGTGCATGTTGAAGATGCCAAAGCCGGTCACCAGCACCAGCAGCATGACTACCAACGCAAACCCGAGCCCCAGGCGCGTACCCACTTTCATTGCAGACTTCATGACGTCTCCTCCCATGTGTTCATCGGAGGCCGGACGGAAAGACGGAGATGACGAAAGCCACGAGCCGCATGCGGTCATGCTCAGGTGTGAATGTGTTTGTCCCCTGCCTGCCTGCCTCAGCCTCGGTTGCCCGGACCCGGTCCGGTTCCACCCAGCGCGTCATCCCGTCTTCGTCGGTCTGCGGTTGTGACGCGATCCTGCTTGTCTTGTGATTCAGGTGTCGACTTGGCCGGCGTTGCTGACGCCTGCTGACGTGTACGACCGGTCTCGGCCCGGTCGCGACGTCAGCTTGCCGTTCTGTCAATCTTGCTTTTTTGCCTAATCGTTCAGGTCCCCGCACTGTCGCGCGGGGGAAAACCGCTTGATCATGACACGGATGTGAAGATTAATGCGCTTCGTCCCAATTCTTACCGATTCCGACCTCGGCAAGCAAGGGAACTTTCAACTCCGCAACATTTTTCATCAATTCCGGCAGCTTTTCACGCACCCTGTCCAGCTCCTGTTGCGGCACTTCCAGCACCAGTTCATCGTGCACCTGCATGATCATGCGGCTGTGCATGCCGGTCGATTCCAGCCAGTCCTGCACGGCGATCATGGCCAGTTTGATGAGGTCGGCGGCAGTGCCCTGCATGGGTGCGTTGATCGCCGCGCGCTCGGCGCCCTGGCGGCGCGGACCGTTGGGGGAGTTGATCTCGGGCAGCCACAGACGACGCCCGAAGACGGTTTCCACATAGCCGCGCGCCTTGGCCTGCAGGCGTGTTTCATCCATATAGCGCTTCACGCCCGAGAAGCGCATGAAGTACTTGTCGATGTACATCTGCGCCGCCGAACGTTCGATGCCCAGGTTGCCGGCCAGGCCAAAGGCGCTCATGCCGTAGATCAGGCCGAAGTTGATGACCTTGGCATAGCGGCGCTGCTCGGACTCGACCTGCTCGGGCGCGATGCCGAAGATTTCGGCGGCGGTCGCCTTGTGGATGTCTTCGTTGTTGGCGAAGGCCTTCAACATGTTCTCGTCTTCCGAGATATGCGCCATGATGCGCAGCTCGATCTGCGAATAGTCGGCCGAGACGATCACGCTGCCTTCGGGCGCAATGAAGGCTTCGCGGATGCGACGACCTTCCGCGGTACGGATCGGGATGTTCTGCAGGTTGGGCTCGTTGGAGGACAGACGGCCGGTCACCGCCACGGCCTGCGCGTAATTGGTATGCACGCGACCGGTGGCCGGATTGATCATCTTGGGCAGCTTGTCGGTATAGGTGGACTTGAGCTTGGCCAGGCCGCGATAGTCCAGCAGCACCTTGGGCAGCGGATAATCCTCGGCCAGTTTCTGCAATACTTCTTCATCGGTGGATGGCGCGCCGGAGGCGGTCTTCTTGACCACCGGCAGTTCCAGCTTGCCGAACAGGATCTCGCCCAGTTGCTTGGGCGAATTCAGATTGAAGGGCTGACCGGCCAGATCGTAGGCCTGCTGTTCGATTTCCAGCATCCGCTTGCCAAGATCGTGCGATTGCTGGCCCAGACGGTCGCTGTCGATCAGCACGCCATTGCGCTCGATCTTCTGCAGTACCACCGAGGTCGGGACTTCGATCTTCTCGTAGATGAAGCGCAGCTTCTCATCATGCTCGATCTGCGGCCACATGGCCTGATGCAGCGCCAGCGTGACCTCGGCATCTTCGGCGGCATATTCGGTGGCGCGCTCGATGGCCACTTCATTGAAGCCTATCTGGGAAGCGCCCTTGCCGCATACCTCGGCATAGGTGATGGTCTTGCGCTCCAGGTGACGCGCGGCCAGGCTGTCCATGTCGTGCGGACGATGCGATTCGAAGACGTAGGATTCCAGCAGCGTATCGTGCTTGATGCCTGCAAGACGGATGCCGTAGTTGGCGAAGATGTGACTGTCGTATTTCAGATGCTGGCCGAGCTTGGGCTTGGTGGCGTCTTCCAGCCAGGGCTTGAGTTTTTGCAGCACGTGCTCGCGCGCCAATTGCGCTGGCGCATCCTGGTAGTTGTGCGCTACCGGAATATAGGCGGCACGGCCCGCCTCGCAGCACAGCGAAATGCCGACCAGCTCGGCCTGCATCGCTTCCAGCGACGTGGTTTCGGTATCGACGGCGGTGAGTTCGGCGGCATTGATGCGTGCGATCCACTGGTCGAGCTGGGCATCGGTGAGCACGGTTTCATACTCGACCTTGGACGCGGCGGCGAACAGGCCACCTTGCGCGGGAGCCTCCAGCCCAGCAGCGGCCGATGCTCCCGCCATGGGAGCCGTCGATGCACCCGCCTCACCGCCATCGCCGAGCTCGCGCAGCCAGGTGCGGAAGTTGTAGCGCGTGAAAATGTCCTTGAGTACGTCCTTGTCCTGCGGCTGCATGGTCAGCGATTCGAGGATGGACTGCATGTGTTGCGACAGATCGCAATCGGTCTTGACCGTCACCAGCACGCGGCCTTGCGGCAGCCAGTCCAAGGCCTTGCGCAGATTTTCTCCCACCACGCCGGTGATCTTGTCGGCATTGGCCATGACGCCATCGAGCGAGCCATAGGCGGTGAGCCACTTCACGGCGGTCTTGGGGCCGCACTTCTCGACGCCGGGCACGTTGTCGACGGTGTCACCGATGAGGCTCAGATAATCGACGATGCGCTCGGGCGGCACGCCGAATTTGGCGGTCACGCCGGCAATGTCGAGAACTTCATTGCTCATCGTGTTGACCAAGGTCACGTGTTCGTTGACCAGTTGGGCCATGTCCTTGTCGCCGGTGGAGACGATGGTGTCGAGGCCGGCGGCGGTGGCTTGTACGGAGAGCGTACCGATGACGTCATCGGCCTCGATGCCCTCGACCATCAGGATCGGCCAGCCCAGGGCGCGCACGGCGGCGTGGATCGGTTCGATCTGCAATGCCAGGTCTTCCGGCATGGATTTGCGGGTGGCCTTGTAGTCGGGATAGAGATCATCACGGAAAGTCTTGCCCTTGGCATCGAACACACAGGCCACGTAACTTGCGGGATAATCGTTGCGCAGTCGGCGCAGCATATTGATGATGCCGTAGAGCGCACCGGTGGGCGCGCCTTCCGCGTTACGCATATCGGGCAGGGCGTGGAATGCACGATAGAGGTAACTGGAACCATCAACTAACAACAAGGTTTTTTGCATATGGAACAGAGAGGAAAAAATGTCCCGCGTCTGCGGGAGGTGGGGGACATCGAACGCGCGACGGCCAAGAAGGCGCGCGAGTCGTGGCATGTACTCACGATTATGGCAGAATTCATCGAATCGACCGAACGTCTCTCCGAGCTGCGTCCTGCCGTTTCCATCTTCGGTTCTGCCCGGATCAAGCCCGACAATCCCCATTATCAACTGTGTGTGGAGATCGCCCGTCTGATCTCCGACGCTGGCTATGCCGTCATCTCAGGTGGCGGCCCCGGCATCATGGAGGCGGCCAACAAGGGCGCCTACGAAGGTGCCTCGCCCTCGGTGGGCCTGAACATCGAACTGCCGCACGAACAGCACGGCAATGCGTGGCAGGATATCTCACTGTCCTTCCGTCACTTCTTCGCGCGCAAGGTGGCGTTCGTCAAGTATGCCGATGCCTATGTGGTCTTGCCGGGCGGCTTCGGCACGCTCGATGAGCTGACCGAAGCGCTGACCCTCATGCAGACCGGCAAGTCGCGCATGATGCCGGTGATCCTGGTGGGTAGCGAATTCTGGGCCGGTCTGGTGGACTGGATCAAGACTCGTCTGGTGGACGATGGCATGATCTCGCCCAAGGATGTCAACCTGCTGCAGGTGATCGACGAGCCTGCGGAAGTGCTGGCAGCGATCCAGAAATTCCACGCCGAGAAGGACAAGGCGGCGGAAACCCAGCAGGAAGCAGAGCGGCAGAGCGGGATGTATCTGTAAGCGGCTGCGGTTGTAGTCTTCCTCCATGCGGGCGGGACGTGAGAGCGTTTCGCCCGCTTGTTTTTTGAGCGTTTGCAGGAAGAAAGCAACAACCAGGGCCTGTTCTCGTCACTCTTTAAATGATCGCATCCGATATTTCGACGTCGACGACCCTGACTATGAGAAGACGCTCTTCATGCCTCCACCTTGGGGTGATCGCCTCAGCACGTCAATACCTCTGTTTACCTTTGTTGCGGCAAGCATTACAGCTGGCATGCAATACGACTTCTTTCAACTTCTTTCCAATCTGGGCGGGTGCAATCGTCAACATAAAAATGTCACTTCACCGCTCGTCTGTAGCTGCGCCGCCTCGCTGTCGGCACTCATCCTGAGATTGCCGGCGTCTTTGCACCACACTTCGCTCAATGCGCCCTGATTACTCGGAAACTCAATGGCAGCGGGCGGAAAAATGCCTGACATTTCACATCCCCCCTCATACGCCAATACCACCCCCGCCTAAACGTCACCTCCCACAAGCCGCTCACCCCCCATGAGTGCAAAAATCTTCACTTCCCTCACCAACGTACGATTTGAAACGACCGCGTGAGAATTCATGATGCAAGGCAACTACGTGAAGATTCATTTCATTTTCCCCTTGTACCATCATGCCGGTCGCCCGCGTCTACCTTACCCAGCTGCTCTTGAGTACGCTCTACGCCGGGCTGTTCCTGAGCCTGGTGCCGATCGCCGCGGGTGTAGCCATGCTGTTGCTGCCGCCGGCGATCCTGCACGAATGGGGACTCCACCCCGGACGGGCCGCCCTGCTGCAGCATCGGGAGGCGCTCTACTGGCTGACGGCCGGGCTCATGAGCATCACCCTGGCGGCCTTCTACTACGGTATGGGCCGCGTCATCGTGCTGGCCAAGCCGCGCTGGCGTCCGGCCTACCAGACCACCACCCTGCTCTACATGCTGTTGATGAGCTATGGCGTGGCCATCGCGCTGGTCACCACTACCCGCCCGCACTACCGGCAATGCGAGATGTACACCCAGAAGCTCAATGGCGGCCTGCGCGAGTACCGGGGCGAACAGTTTCGCATTGAATTGTGCGGCAGCGGCAGCGATGCCGACCGGCGCGACCACATCCGCCTGCGCATCTTCGATGAAAAGGGCGAATGGCGCGCAGTACGTTACTTCACCGTGCGATGGGGCGGCCCCTACCCCGTGCTGCTGGACTATGCACGCGACCACTTCGCCTACTTCGATGCCAGCGAAGGCGAAGATGAAGATTTCGTCAAGGTCGTTCCCATGCCGCCCACCCTGGCAGACTGGCTCAGTACCCGCATCCCGCTGCTGGACTAGCATCGGCGGCAGGGTACTGTGCAAACCAGCGTACGTGCTCGCATCAGAACGTTGTCCAATTAACCATTCCTGTGAAGAAACGCGAGGGCCAGACCTTGATGGTTTGCTACAATGAAGAAAACGACACCCCCTTTTTCTTCACACGATCATGAAACCATCCCAACTCCGGTTCAAAGAGTCCCTGGCAGCGCTGCTGCTGTGCGCATCGGCTGGCCTGGCCGCGCCGCTGGCCCTGGCGCAAACCCCGTCCGCCGGCCTGGCTGCCCAGCCCGCTCCGCCGCCGCCCGAACTGGAGAAGCTGGAAGAAGGCGAACCGCCAGCCGTGACCATCCGCAAGCCCGGCGAAGACAGCCGCAATCAGGGCAACAGCATCAAGGAACGCCGTGACCACGGCCAGACCAAGGAAATCGAGGTCAAGTCCGGCCCCAGCACCTATTACATCCGCCCCAATCCGCAACTGGGCGGCTCCACCCCCGGCGATGCACAAAGCCCGCCACCCAGCTCGGCCCAGTGGAAGGTCGGCGAGTTCGACTGGGGCGTGAAAAAGCCCCAGCAAGGCGAAACCGACGACACCACCAAGAAGTGATCCCGTGATCGCGCCCTTGCCTCTGCGGTGAAGGGCGCATGCACTACCACGTTAGCCGGCCGCACTGCGCGGCCGGTCCAGGAACAGGAAGGTCGGCGTATCTGCCGCCTGCCTCGCGCAGCTGCCGGACCTGTCGGCAATGCGCCTCAGCCAGTACCCTCTTTTCATTTTCGTCATGGCAGTCTTTACACCGGTCAGTCTGGAACAACTCTCGGACTGGATTGAACAATTCCCGCTCGGCCGCGCCACCTCGATCAAGGGCATCTCCTCGGGCATCGAAAACAGCAATTTCTTCATCGGCACGGAGCGCGGTGAATACGTACTCACCCTGTTCGAGAAGCTGCACATCGAACAGCTGCCCTTCTACCTGGAACTGATGCGCCACCTGGCACAACGCGGCATTCCAGTACCCGCGCCGGTGCCCAACGACAAGGGCGCCATCGTCAGTCTGCTCAACGACAAGCCGGCGGCCATCGTCAGCAAGCTCGAAGGCCAGTCCCAGCTGGAGCCGCAACCGGTGCACTGCGCCGCTCTGGGCGACATGCTGGCGCGCATGCACCTGGCAGCCAAGGATTTCAAGATCCTGCAGCCCAACCTGCGCGGCCTGGCCTGGTGGCTGGAGACCACCCCGGCCGTACTGCCCTTCCTGCCGACCGAACTGGGCCAGTTGCTCGCCAGTGAAGTGCAGTACCAGAAGGACTTCGCCGCCACCGCCGACTACCGCGCCCTGCCGCGCGGTCCGGTGCATGCCGACCTGTTCCGCAACAATGCGATGTTCGTGGGCGAGCAGCTCTCGGGCATCTTCGATTTCTATTTCGCCGGCTGCGATACCTGGCTCTTCGACCTGGCCGTGACCGTCAACGACTGGTGCGTCGACCTGGACACGGGCGTACTTGACACCACCCGCAGCGATGCCATGCTGGCCGCCTATCGCGCCGTGCGTCCGTTCTCGGAGGCCGAGCGCATTGCCTGGCAGCCCATGCTGCGTGCCGCCGCCCTGCGCTTCTGGCTGTCGCGCCTGTACGATTTCTACCTGCCGCGCGAAGCCGAAATGCTCACGCCGCATGATCCCACGCACTTCGAACGCATCCTGCGCCTGCGCATCCAGGATGCGCCACCATCGCTGTAAGCACTGGAACCATGGAAAAGATCCCCGCACACACCGGCTGGTCCTGGGTCAAACAGGGCTTCGCCTTGTTCAGAAAACAACCGGCCGAGATCTCGACGCTGTTCTTCGCCTACATGTTCCTGATGCTGGCCCTGGGCATCATCCCGGTGCTCGGCCAGATGCTGCCGCTGATCCTCATCCCGCTGTTCTCGATGTCCTTCATGCAGGCCTGCGCCCAGATCGAGCGCGGTGAACGGGTCTTCCCCAACCTGCTGCTGGTGGGCTTTCGCAGCCCGGCGCGCAATACGCTGTTGAAACTCGGCCTGCTCTACCTGTTGGTGGCCACGCTGGTGGTGGCAGCCTCGGCACTGGCCGATGGCGGCACCTTCTGGAAAGCCATGATGGGTGGCGGGCTGTCGACCAAGGAACTGGAAAGCGCCGCCGGCAGCATGCGCATGGCCATGCTGGTGGCCGCCGCCCTCTATGTACCGGCCGCCATGGCCTTCTGGTACGCGGCGCCCCTGATCATGTGGCAGCAGATGCCGCTGGGCAAAGCCCTGTTCTACAGCTTCTTCACGGTACGCCGTGCCGGTGGCGCTTTCCTGCTCTACGGCCTGGCCTGGATCGTGATCGCCATCGTGGTCCCCACCGTCATCAGCATGGTCATCACGCTGCTGACCGGCAGCATCACGGTGGTGTTCTTCATTTTGCTGCCGATCTCGATAATATTGACGGTCATCATGTACTGCTCGTTCTATCCGACCTACACTAGCGTCTTCGGAAAGCCCCGCAGAGGGTCCGACAGCCCGCAATCCGGAGACAATCCTACCGCCTGACGCCTCATTCCCGTCAGACGGGACCTGCGCCAGGCTGTCGCTGCCTGGCGCGCCCGGCTCGAAGCGTTCGCAAGGGAAAGGCGAACGCTGCCTGCTCGACCGCCCCCCCGCCAGTTGGACTTTCCATCACCACACAGCTTCTTACACGGGGGTACCAGATGCGCATGAACATGCCGGTCACAGGACAGGAGCGCCTGCTCATCGATGGCCGGGCCATCGTTTCCAAGACCGATCTCCAGGGCAACATCACCTACGTCAATCCCTACTTCATCGAAATCAGCGGTTTCGAGGAAGAGGAATTGCTGGGCGCGCCGCAAAACCTGATCCGTCATCCCGACATGCCGTCCGAAGCCTTCGCCGACATGTGGGCCACGATCAAAGGTGGTACGCCCTGGACCGGGCTGGTCAAGAACCGCAGCAAGAACGGTGACCATTACTGGGTCCGTGCCAACGTCACGCCCATCCGCGAGAACGGCCAGGTGGTCGGCTACATGTCGGTGCGGACCAAGCCTGAACGCGCAGCCGTGGAGGGAGCGGAGCAACTCTACGCCCGCATCCGGCGCGGTCAGGCCAAGGGGATCGCCCTGCATCGCGGCGAGGTGGTGCGCACGGGACTGGCAGGATGGCTGGGAAAGCTCGGCCGCATGCAGTTGAATACGCGCCTCAATCTTTCCATGGGCGTGATGCTGGCCATCCAGATCGCGGTCGTGGTGGCCGGCATGATGACGCTGCACCAGTGGTGGATCAGCGCGCTGGCGGCGGCCGCGGCACTGCTGTCGGTGGTGCAGTGGATCGCCCTGCGCGCCGCGCTCATCAAGCCTTTGCAGCAGGCGCTGGACATTACGCATGCCATCACCGGTGGCGATCTCTCGGTGCGCATCGAGAGTGCCCGCCATGATGAGCTGGGGCGCCTGCTGGCCTCGCTGCGCCAGATGAATGTAAATCTGACCGCCATCATCGGCGACGTGCGCTCCAACGTCGAGACCATCAACCTGGCCACGCGCGAAATCGCTACCGGCAACATGGACCTGTCGCGCCGGACCGAACAGCAGGCGGCCAACCTCGAAGAAACCGCGTCGAGCATGCACCAGCTGGCCGGGACAGTGCGCCAGAATGCCGATCACGCGGGCCAGGCCAACGAGCTGGCCGGCACCGCATCGGCCATTGCCATGCGCGGTGGCGATGCCGTGGCCAGCACCGGCACGACGATGAACGAGATCAGCGAATCCTCCAACAAGATCGTCGACATCATTGGCCTCATCGACAGCATCGCCTTCCAGACCAACATTCTGGCGCTCAACGCCGCCGTGGAAGCAGCGCGTGCCGGCGAGCAGGGCCGCGGCTTTGCCGTGGTGGCCTCGGAAGTGCGCATGCTGGCGCAGCGCTCGGCGGCAGCGGCCAAGGAGATCAAGCAGTTGATCGACGACTCGGTAGCCAAGGTGGAAGTAGGCAACCGCCAGGTCGAGCAGGCCAGCAGCACCATGCGCGACATCGTGGCGTCGGTGCAGCGGGTCTCGGGCATCATGAGCGAGATCAACGAAGCGACCCAGCAGCAGAGCGCGGGCATCAACCAGGTGCACGAAGCCATCACGCAGATGGATGCCAGCACCCAGCAGAATGCCTCGCTGGTGGAAGAAGCGGCGGCCGCCGCCACCAGCCTGGAAGAGCAGACCATGCGTCTGCTGCAGGCGATTTCGGTGTTCAAGTTCAAGCGGCGATGAGACGCTACACCCGGATAGCGGATCTGTAGCGACGGGCTCGCTCAGGGCTGTGCAGCTCCCGCCAGCACCTGGTGATAAGTGATATAGACCTGCTCCCGCTCATAGCCCAGCGCTTCGTAAAGTCGCTGGGCGGTCAAGTTGGTCGTAGCGGTATCGAGCGTGATCCTTTGCGCCCCCCGCGCGCTGAAGTGATCGCGGAGATACTTCATCAGCGTGCGGCCATGGCCTTGCTGGCGCGCACTGTGGATGACATACAGATCGGAAAGATACTGGTAAGGGCGCATGCTCAGTGAACAAGTTGCGGGATAGCACTGCGCGAAAGCAATCGCGTTTCCCGCGTCATCGATCAACAAGAACATCGAAGACCGACGCAATCGCAAGTTCTCTTCCAGAAAGTGACGACATGCCGGCAAGTCGTCCTGATATTCATAGAAGATTCGGTAGTCGTTGAACAAGCTGGCCAGGATATCGAGCTGGGCTTCACTGCATTCGATGACCTGCATATCTCTCCTCTGATTGAAGTTAAGGGCCCTCCCCGTGCAAGGGTGCAAACGGCGCATAGATGGCCCGATAGCGTTGCAAGCGCACCTGCAGGGCCGCATGCCTTGCCGCATCCGGCTGGTACAGCGCCTGCCGGGCCGGTTTGCGGCAGACCTCGGCTTCGTCCCCCCCATCGGCCAGCCAGGCCAGCCGTGCCGCACCCAGCGCACCACCGGCTTCACTACCCACGTGCGTGACGATGCGGACCTCCAGCGCATCGGCGAGCAATTGTGCCCAATAGACGCTACGCGCTCCACCCCCTACCAGCGACAATTCGGCCACATCCGTGCCCGCTGCACGCAGTGCATCCAACCCATCCACCATGCCGAAGGCCACGCCCTCGAGTACCGCATAACCGAGGGCGGCACGCTGGTGTTCCGGGGTCAGCCCGTGGAAGACGCCGGTCGCATAGGGATCATTGTGGGGCGTGCGCTCGCCCGAGAGATACGGCAGGAACAATGGGGCATTGTTGCGCGCTTCTTCATCGAGTTGCTCGATCTCGGCCAGCAGGCTTTTCTCGTCCACCGAACACAGACGGCAGAACCAGCGCAGGCAACTGGCCGCCGAAAGCATCACGCTCATCTGGTGCCAGCGCTGCGGCAGCGTATGACAGAAGGCGTGAATCGCGCGTCCTGGATTCGGGCGGAAGCGGTCATTGACCACGAACAGCACGCCCGAGGTGCCCAGCGAAAGGAAGCCATCACCCGGCCTGACTGCACCGATCCCGACCGCACTGGCCGCACCATCGCCAGCACCACCAGCAACGATGACGTCCGCATCCAGCCCCCACGCCTGCGCCACTTCCGGCAACAACGTACCGGACACCGCACTGCCATCGACCAGCATGGGCATCTGGTCGCGCCGCATGCCCGAGGCGGCCAGCAATTCATCGGACCAGTTGCGTCCTTCCACATCCAGCCACAGCGTGCCCGCCGCATCCGACGGATCGGAGACCTTGCCACCGGTCATCATCAAACGCAGCCAATCCTTGGGCAGCAGCACGGTAGCGATGCGCGCAAACAGCTGCGGCTCATGCCGCGCCACCCATAGCAGCTTGGGCGCGGTGAAGCCCGGCATGGCCAGGTTACCGGCGATGCCATGCAGGCGCGGCGCGCGGCGTTCCAGCTCGGCGCATTCAGGAGCACTGCGCGAATCGCTCCAGAGGATGGCCGGACGCAGCACGGCATCCTGCGCATCCAGCAACACCGCCCCGTGCATCTGACCCGACAGGCCAATGGCGCGGATGCTGCCGAAACGCTCACTGCCGAGCTGCTCGCGCAGCTTGTCCACGGTGGCACAGGTGGCCTGCCACCAATCGGCAGGGTTCTGCTCGGACCAGCGCGGATGCGGGCGCGAGACGCTCAGCGTACTTCCGGCCAATGCCAGCAGCGCGCCCGCGTCGTCAATCACCACCGCCTTGACCTCGGACGTACCCAGGTCGATCCCAAGATACATGGTGCTCCTCGTTATTCGTTATCCGTCACGGAACGGCAATTCTATGCTGCCTCGCCCACAAAGGGCAGCCTCAGCGCGCCTGCGTCAGCCACTGCTGCACGCGCTCATGGGCCGTACGTACCAGCGCCACCAGCCGCGCATCACCGGCCAGTTCGCCCCACAGCACGGCATCCTGACAGAAAGCCAGCACGACATCCTCGGCCTCCAGCATGCGGCGCACAGCGGCTGCATCGAAGATGCCGTCCTGGTATTCGTAAGGCAGCTGGCCAGCCGCCCAGCGCTGCAGGAAGGCCAGGAACAGGGCTGGCAGCATGGCGGTGGCCTGCGGATGACGGCCCGCATCGAGGCTCTCCTGCAAGGTCGGACGGATGAAGCCGGGGATCTTGGAATAGCCATCGGCGGCCACGCGCTGGTTGGTGTCCTGGATGGCCGGGTTGGAGAAGCGCGCCAGCGTCGTATCGCGGTACGCCGCCAGGTCGATGGGGCTGGGCGTGAGACAGGGGATCACGTCCTGCGTTACGTAGTCATGCGCCATCTGGCCGATATCGTCGCGCAGCGTGCCCTCGTGGATGTATTGCAGCCCAACCAGCGTACCGGCCCAGGCAATGCAGCTATGGCTGGCATTGAGAATGCGGATCTTGGCTTCCTCATAGGGCAGCACTGACTGCACCATCTCCACACCCGCCGCCTCCAGGCGTGGACGACCGGCCTTGAAGTCGTCTTCGATCACCCATTGGATGAAGGACTCGCCCATCAGGGCGCAGGGATCGTCGACACCTGTCTTTTCCTTCACACGGGCCGCAACCGCCGGTGTTGGGCGGGGTGTGATGCGGTCCACCATGGCGTTCGGGCTGCTGGTGTTGGCCTCCATCCAGGCCACCAGTGCGGTCTCGCCGCGCAGCCTCAGGAACTGGCGCAGGCCATCACGAAAACGCTCGCCATTGTGGCGCAGGTTGTCACAGTTCAGGAGCGTCAGGGCCGCTTGCGGATGCGCCTGGCTGCGCGCACGCAGGATCGCGGCAATCGCGCCGTAGATGGTGCGGGGCGTACCGCTGCCATCGAGGGCGCAACGCAGATCATCGGCCAGGTCGGGGTTGCCGGTGTCGAGCTGGTAGTGGTGGTCGAGGTAGTAGCCGCCTTCGGTCACGGTGAAGGAGATGATGCGGGTACGTTCTTCGGCACCAGCAGCGATCAGTTGCTTGAGCTGCGCATCCCACGGCAGGATGCGGCCGATGGCGGCGATGCGCTGGTAGCTGCGCTCACCCTGGGGCGTGACGGTTTCCAGCGTGTACTGGCCCTGCTGGCGCGCCAGCGCCTCCAGCAGCGGGCTCATGTCGGCGCGGATATTGGCCAGCGCCAGTTGCCAGCGACGGTCGGCACCACTCTCGCGCAAGGCATTGAGGTAGACCGCCTGATGGGCGCGATGGAAGGAGCCGGCGCCGATGTGCAGCCAGGTCAGGCTGTCAGCGGCGTCCTGGTCGGGAGAGGTGGCGGTACGGGTCATGCCTGGTCCTTGTCGATGAAGTGAATGTACGGAGAGGTCAATGCTGGCGCTGCGCCGCCCCGCTCGATGCCAGGCGCGGCAAGGCCTGACCGTCGGCACCGAACAGGTGGCAGCGCGCCGGATCAGCGGCCAGGTGCAAGAGGCTGCCATGCGGCGGATCGAGACTGTCGGGAACCCGCAGGATCAACGCATCTTCGCTGCCTTCATAGGCCGCATAGAGGTAAGAGAAATCGCCCAGCAGTTCCAGTGCCGTGCAGCGTGCCTGCACCGCGGCCTGGCCTTCGGCGATGTTGAGATGTTCCGGACGCACGCCCAGCGTGACCTTCTGGCCCGCCTGCAGCGTGCTGCCGTCGACGGCTGCCCATTGCAGGCCGCCACCGGGCAACTGCACCTGTACACCCTCGGCCTGGATGGCGGCCACGCTGCCATCGATGAAGTTCATCTTGGGCGAACCGATGAAACCGGCCACGAAGCGATTGGCCGGATGGTGGTAGAGCTGCTGGGGCGAACCCACCTGTTCGATGCGGCCCTCGGAGAGCACCACGATCTTGTCGGCCAGGGTCATGGCTTCGATCTGGTCGTGGGTGACGTAGATCATGGTGGTCTTGAGTTCATCATGCAGCTTGGCGAATTCCAGGCGCATCTTCACGCGCAGGGCTGCATCCAGGTTCGACAGCGGTTCATCGAACAGGAACACGCTGGGCTGGCGCGTGATGGCACGACCGATGGCCACGCGCTGGCGTTGGCCGCCGGAGAGCGCACGGGGCTTGCGGTCCAGCAGGTGATCGATGTGCAGAATCTTCGCCGCATGCTGGACGGCGGCATCGATCTCGGCCTTGGACTTGCCGGCGATCTTGAGGCCGAAAGCCATATTGTCGTACAGGCTCATGTGCGGATACAGCGCATAGGACTGGAACACCATGGCCACGCCGCGCTTGGAGGCGGGTACGTCGTTCATGCGGCGGGTGCCGATGTCGAGGTCGCCATCGCTGATCTCTTCGAGTCCTGCGATCATGCGCAGCAAGGTCGACTTGCCGCAGCCCGAGGGACCGACGAAGACGACGAATTCGCCATCCTCGATATCCAGATTGATGTCGCGCATGACTTCGTTGTCGTCGTAGCGCTTGGCCAGATTTCTGATGCTCACGGCTGCCATGGGATTCTCCTCGTTCTCTTGTAGGGGGGACTGCGCGCTGCTTGTTGCTTGTTCAGCGCAGCCAGATCAATTCACTCACCAGTTGGGGAAACTGTTTCATGTCCTCGAAGACCTGATGCGCACCGGCCTCCTTCAGTTTGCGCGCCATCGCCTTGCGGTCATGCGCCACGCCGGTGAAGCCCAGTACGTGCATGCCGGCGGCCACCGCCGCTCGCACGCCAGTGACGCTGTCATCGACCGCCACGCAACGCGCCGGTTCGACGCCGAATCCGGCGGCAGCGGCGAGATACACATCCGGCGCAGGCTTGGGATGGGCCACATCGTGACCGCTGTAGATCCGTCCGGCAAACTGCGGATACAAACCGCAGCGACGCAGGCCCGCCTCGATGCGTGGTGCGTCGCTGTTGCTGGCCACCGCGCGCGGCAGGCGGATCGCCTGCAAGGCCTCGACCACGCCCGGCACCGGCTGCGCTTCTTCGCCGCAGGCCAGCGCCACGCTCTGATGGATACGCTCGGTGCGGATCGCATCCAGACCCAGCTCGAATTCCATATCGACTTCGCCCAGCAGGATGTCGGTGTACATGCCCAGACGATGCGCAATGGCGCTATGCAGGGCGGCACTGCGCTGTGCCTCATGCTGCGCGTCGTCAGCCCCGCTGCAGGCCGGCAGCAGCGGCAGCAATTCACGATGCAGCACGCGCAGCGCGATGCTCTCGCTGTCGAGCAATACGCCGTCGCAGTCACAGATCAGATGGGTGATCGCCTGACGGACCATCATCATTTCACCGCGCCGAAGGTCAGGCCGCGTACCAACTGCTTCTGTGCCAGCCAGCCCAGCGCCATGATGGGAGCAATGGCCAGCAGCGACGCCGCCGACAGCTTGGCCCAGAACAATCCTTCCGGATTGGAATAGGAGGCAATGAAGACCGTCAACGGCGCCGCATCGATGCTGGTCAGGTTGAGGCTCCAGAAGGCTTCATTCCACGACAGGATGACCAGCAGCAGGGCCGTGGAGGCCAGCCCCGGCATGGCCGTCGGCAGGAGCAGGTAAATCATTTCCTGCCAGGCGTTGGCACCATCGATGCGGGCTGCCTCGAGAATTTCCTTGGGCACGTCATTGAAGTAGGTGAAGGCCATCCACACCGCGATGGGCAGGTTGATGAGCGTGTAGATGATGGTCAGGCCGGTCACCGTATCGAGCAGGCCGGTATTCTTGGCCAGCAGGTAGATCGGGATCAGCACCCCCACCGCCGGCATCATCTTGGTGGAGAGCATCCACAGCAGCAGCTTCTGCGTGCGACCGGTCGGGAAAAAGGCCATCGAGTAAGCGGCCGGTACCGCCAGCAGCAGCGACAGCAGGGTCGAGCCCAGCGAGACGATCAGCGAATTCTGCACATAGCCCAGGTAGTGGCTGCGACTGAAGACTTCGCGGAAGGTGTCCAGCGTTGGCAGGAAGATCAGCGAGGGTGTATAGGCCTGAGATTCGGTCTTGAAAGCCGTCACCGCCACCCAGAAGATGGGGAAGAACAGCACGATGGCGCAGGTCCAGCCCAGCAGCGTTACCCACAGGGGGCTTTTCTTTGGATCGCTCATTTTTCGTTGACTCCCTTGAGGTTCCTGGCCAGCATGCGCACCAGGAAGAACGAGACGATATTGGCCAGTACCACCGCGAAGATGCCGCCGGCCGAGGCGATACCGATATCGAACTGCTGCAGGCCGATCGAATAGACCAGGAAGGTCAGGTTGGTGGTGGCCGTACCGGGGCCGCCTGCAGTGGTGGTGAAGATTTCAGCGAAGATCGACAGCAGGAAGATGGTCTCGATCATGATCACCACGGTGATGGCGCGCTTCAAGTGCGGCAGCACGATGTAGAAGAAGATGCGCACCGGTCCCGCGCCATCCAGTTGGGCGGCTTCCTTCTGGTCGGTATCGAGCGACTGCAAGGCCGTCAGCAGGATCAGGAAGGCAAACGGAATCCACTGCCAGGCCACGATGATGATGACCGACAGCATGGGAAATTCGGCCAGCCAGTCGATGGGTTCCAGCCCCAGATGGCGCATCACGTAAGCCAGGATGCCGTAGACCGGGTGCATGATCATGTTCTTCCAGATCAGCGCGGCCACCGTGGGCATCACGAAGAAGGGGCCGATGACCAGCAGGCGCGCAATGCCGCGTCCGCGGAAAGGCTGGTCGAACAGCACCGCCAGCAAGGTGCCGCCGATCACGCTGATGGCCAGCACCGAACCGATCAGCAGGGCGGTATTGCCAATGGAGGGCCAGAAGGCCGGGTCCTGCAACAGGAAGGCGTAATTCTCCAGGCCGACGAAACCGGTCTGGTCAGGTGCCAGGAGGTTGTAGCGATTGACCGAGAAATAGATGGTCATCGCCAGGGGCACGATCATCCAGGCCAGCAGGATCAGCACCGAGGGCATCTGCATCAGGCGGATGGGATTGAAGCGCTCCTTGCGCGGCGGACTGGTCTGCTGCCTGCGGGCAGCAGGCTGGGAAGAACTCTGCATCATCGGTGAGGTGGACGACACCTGGGTGGAGTGGATCGTGGACATGACGGCCTCGGCATTTCAATCCGGCTGCCTGCTCGCAAGCAGCGGGCAGCCGGGGAGAACGGCGCGGTGCCGGTCGGCATAGAGGCATGCCGCTCACACCGCGCGCGGGGCATGCAGCACGCTGCATGCCATCGGAAGGACCTGCGCGACGCCTTACTTGAGGTAGCGCCCCTGGCGCATCATCCGCACGGCCTGAGCCTGGGCTGCATCCAGTGCGGCGTCGGCACTGGTCTTGCCGGCCAGCGCACCGGCAATGGCCTGGCCGGTGACGGTTCCGATCGACTGGAACTCGGGGATGGTGGCGAACTGCACACCGGTATAGGGCACCGGCTTCAAGGTCGGCTTGTTGGCATCCGCCGTCTGGATCGCATCGAGCACGAAGTCGGAGAAGGGCGAGACCTTCTTGTACTCGGCCGAGGCATAGGTCGAGTTGCGCGTACCCGGCGGCACCAGGGCCCAACCGGAATCCTTGGCCACCAGGTTGATGTATTCCCTGGAGGTGGCCCAGGCGGCAAACTTCCTGGCCGCGTCCTGCGATTTGGAGGACTTCGGTACGGCCAGCGACCAGATCCACAACCAGTGCGAACCCTTGTCGGTCACCTGCATCGGCGCCGGCGCAAAGGCGGTCTTGTCGGAGACCTTGGAATCCTTGCCGTGATAGAGCATGCCGGCGGCCACCGTGGCATCGACCCACATGCCGCACTTGCCGCTGGAGAACAGCACCAGGTTTTCATTGAAACCATTGGAGCTGGCGCCCGGCGGACCGTACTTGCGCATCAGGTCGACATAGAAATTGACCGACTTCTTCCACTCCGGCGAAGACAGCTGCGGCTGCCACTTCTCATCGAACCAGCGACCACCCCAGGCATTGGCCATGGTGGTGATGATGGCCATGTTCTCACCCCAGCCGGCGCGGCCGCGCAGGCAGATGCCATAGACCCCCTTGGCCGGATCATGCAGTTGCGCGGCCAGCTTGGCGATCTCGTCCCAGGTCGGACGCTGCGGCATGGTCAGCTTCTTTTGCTCGAACAGATCCTTGCGGTAATAGGTCATCGAGCTTTCGGCGTAGAACGGCAGCGCGTAGAGCTTGCCATCGACCGTCAGTCCTTCGCGCACCGGCTTGATCAGGTCGGCTTCATCGTAGTCCGCCGGCAGGCCGGTCATCGGCGCCAGCCAGCCTTTCTTGGCCCAGATCGGCGCTTCATATGCACCGATGGTCATCAGGTCGAACTGACCGCTGTTGGTGGCGATGTCAGTGGTCAAACGCTGGCGCAGCACGCTCTCTTCCATCGTGACCCAGCGCAGCTTGATGTCGGGATGGGCCTTCTCGAAGGCCGGTGCCAGCTTCTGCAGCTCGATCATGTCGGGGTTGTTGATGGACGCGATGTTCAGCGTCACCGGCTCGGCCTGCGCCAGCCCGGCAGCAAACAGAGTCGAGATGGCCGCAGCGGCCAGGGTGAAGCGAACGCGGGTGAAGCCGGACGCACGAGGGCGCACGAGTTTGGACATGCTGGTCTCCGAATGTTATGGGCCCTCCTGCACGTTCTTCCTGGGTGGCAGCGGCCGGTCAGGCCCATGCACGCATGCAGGGAAAGGCGATTTTTGCGAACGAGTTTTGAGCAAATATTATTTTTATGGGCAAATATTCATCGATTCTCGAATTCATGTCAAGCATTTGCTTTTCGATTGAGCATTTGCCCAAGCTTCGCAATAATGGCGTGGTCAACTGGCCGTAAAATGGCGACCCAGCAGGGAATTCACCCCGATCAACATCACAGAGACAGTCCGCGCCCGCCTGCATGGTCATGGCGGGGCGGCTGGCGAGGAGAACATGTCTAGCAGCGCATCCAAACTGGACCTGGCGGCGCGCGCCGCGTGGATGTACTACGTGGCCGGCAACACCCAGAACGAAATTGCCGAGCGGCTCGGTATCTCGCGCCAGATGGCGCAGCGCATGGTGGCCTATGCGGCCGATGCCAACCTGGTGAGGGTGCAGATCACGCATCCGGTCTCCTCCTGCCTGGAGCTGGCGCAGGGCCTGCAAGAGCGCTACGGGCTGGAAGTCTGCCGGGTAGTGCCGGGGGCGGGCGGTGCGGACAATCCCAACGAATCGCAGGAAGTGCAGCAGATGCTGGCCGTGGCCGGGGCCGAGGTGATGGAGCAATATCTCAGTTCGCAGGCGCCGCTGGTGGTCAATGTCGGCTCGGGGCGCACGCTCAAGGCGGCCATCGAGCGCCTGTCGGAACTGGAGCGCCCGCAGCACCAGATCGTCTCGATGATTGGTGCTTTCGCCTCCGACGGTTCGGCCAACCGCTACGACGTGGCCCTGCAGGCCGCAGAAAAACTGGGCGCGCGCTTCTACCTGCTGCCCGCCCCGCGCGTGGCCGAAAGTGAACGCGACCGCCAGCAATGGTGCAACCACCGCGCCTACAAGATCGTGACCGGCCTGGCCGAGCGCGCCGATGTGACTTTCCTGGGCATCGGCACCATCGCCTTGCAGGGCGCGATGCACGAAGACGGTTTCATCGACGATGAAGAAGTGGCCGACCTGCAGCGCCAGGGCGCGGTAGGCGAGATGATCTGCCACGCCTTCGATAGAGACGGCGCCATGCTGAGCTCCTCGCTGGCCGCACGGGTGACCACACCGCCGCTGGCGCAGGCCCCGCAACGGCCCGTGATCGCGCTGTCCGGCGGCAGCAAGAAAGCCGACGCCGTGCGTGCGGCCTTGCGCGGCGGCTGGCTCACGGGTCTCGTCACCGACGAGACCTGCGCGCGCCACGCATTGCAGGATTGAGCCAGCTACGCATTGACTACCTTACACAACGACAAGCCCACGGAGACCAGCATGACCCAGAGCGCCGCATTCGTCGTCTTCGGCGAAGCCCTGACCGATTTCATCCGCCAGCCTGACGGCCAGTGGCGCGCCATTCCTGGCGGTGCCTGCTGGAACGTGGCGCGCGCCGCCGCCCGGCTGGGCGTGGCCACCGGCTATGCCGGCAGTGTCAGCACCGATGTCTTCGGGGCCGAGCTGTATGCCTTGACGCAAGCGGCCGGACTGGACATGCGCTTCACCCAGCAGCACGCCAAGGCCCCCTTGCTGGCCATGGTGACCTCGACCACGCCGCCTGATTACTTCTTCATCGGCGACGACAGCGCCGACCTGCATTTCGACCCGCAGCGCCTGCCGGCCGGATGGCTGGACGAGGCGCGCGTACTGCACTTCGGCTGCATCAGCCTGACCCGCGAACCATTGGCCTCGCGGCTGTTGCAGATCGCCCAGGAAGCGGCACTGCGCAACAAGAAGATCGCCTTCGATCCGAACTGGCGCAAGCTGATGGACAGCCCGTCGTATCGCATCCTGTTCCAGCAATTGCTGTCGCTGTCGCACTACGTGAAGGTTTCCGACGAAGACCTGGAGCGCCTCTTCCCCGGTGATACCAATGCGCTGGCCACCCTGCAATCCCTGGCCCCGCAGGCGGAGATTCTGTACACCCTGGGCGCCAGGGGCATGCAGTGGATCAAGGGCGAGCAGGTCATCGACCAGCCGGCCTATCGTGTCGAGGTAATCGATACCGTGGGCTGCGGTGACGCCTCCATGGGCGGCTGGATTGCCAGCCAGCTGCGCCAGCCGGAGGCCCCCGCCCAGGTCCATCTGCAATGTGCGGCGGCCGGCGCGGCCATTGCGGCCTCGAAGGCGGGCGCGTATGCCGCCACGTGGGACGAAGTACAAGCCATGATCGGCCGCGGCTGACCGATTATTTGCGTTCCCCCTGTACGGTTAGAATCCCTGCTTCTGAATTACTCCCCCTGACTTCCATGAATAAACCCCCTCTGCGCAGCGTCAGCATTGCCGATGCCAGCCAGGAAGCGCCCCTCTCGCAAGCCCAGAAGAAGTTCAATGACCTGATCAAGCAGATTGGCAAGCGGCGCGCTGGTCTGCAGGAATGGGAGAGTGCCACGGCGGACTTCCAGAAAAAGTATCTTGCTCAATTCCTGCCGCTGGACCGGGAGTTGCAGGAGCTCAATGGCAGGCTGGTCCGGCGTCTGCATGAAGCATGGCCGCAGAAGGGCTTGACCAAGGGTGAGCGGGGCATGCTCTCGGAACTGATTGCCGACATGGCGCATCGCCTGCTTGTGAAGAATGATGACCCGGAACTCAAGCTCATCTACAACCAGCACAGTGCGTCCGACTATGACCTGGAGGCCGAAGCGGATCTCAACGAGGTCAGGGAGGTAATCGAAGACATGCTGGACATTGATCTGGGTGACGACCTGGGCAGTGCAACGCCGGAAGAGATCATGCAGCGAATGGAAGCCCTGCTCGAGGAGCGGGAGCGGGAGCAGCTGGCAGCGGAGCAAGCACGCGAGGAGCGTCGCGCCAGCCGGAAGAAGTCGCCCCGCCAGCGCGCGGCGGAAGTCAAACGCGAGACTGAGCGTACCGAACTGAGCCAATCCATCCGCGCTGTCTACCGCAAGCTGGCCAGCGCCCTGCATCCTGACCGCGAACCTGACGCCACCGAGCGTGAACGCAAGACCTTGCTGATGCAGCAGGTCAACCAGGCATATGAAAAGAACGATCTGCTCAGACTGCTTGAGCTCCAGCTGGAACTGGAACATATCGACCAGGCTGCATTGAACGACATCAGTGCGGAACGATTGAAGCATTACAACCAGATTCTCAAGGAACAGCTGGCAGAGCTGGATCAGGAAATTTTCCACGTCGAGCAGCATTTCAGGCAAACCTATGGACTGCCGCCGTTAGCGCGCGTGTCACCCAAGAGCGTCGTGCGCGATCTGAACAAGGAAATGACCTGGATGCGCGAAGACGGCAAGGCGCTGCGGTCGATGTTGGTGGATTTCGAGGATGTCCAGCAGATCAAGGTCTGGCTGAAGCAACAGAGACTAAGGGGGATGGGGGAGTTTTGAGGGGGTGTTGGGGGAGCGGTGGGATTGCTTCTCCGGCCTAATGGCAACTCCGGTAGAGGCAAGCGATCTGGATGGGATTAATGAGCATGCGGCAAATACGCACATCGCGATGTTCTACAACCCGAAACGTCGCCATTCCTATGGCGGCAACGTTTCTCCGGTACTGTTCGAACAGCAGTATTTCAACAGGCTGGAAAGTGTTTAGTGCAGCCGGGGCGATTCAACCAGACCTGGTCGATGGACTTCATGCACGACCAGCTTGCAGATGGGCGAAGCATCCGCCTATTCAATGTGATCGACGACTTTAATCGAGAGGCACTGGGCATCGAAGTGGATCTCTCGCTGCCATCGGAGCGAGTGATTCGTAGCCTCAAGCAAATCATCGAATGGCGCGGTAAGCCCAGCGCCATTCGATGCGACAACGGCCCAGAGTACCTGAGCGCCGCAATTACACAGTGGGCGCAGCAGACGGGCATTGAGCTGCAGTACATCCAGCCGGGCCAGCCGCAGCAGAACGCCTATGTGGAACGGTTCAACAGGACTGTCCGCTATGAATGGCTATCTCAGTATCACTGGGATGATTTGGAACACGTTCAGCAATTCGCGAGCAACTGGATGTGGACCTATAACCATGAACGCCCTAACATGGCCTTGGGCGGATTTACCCCGAAACAGCGGCTGGCCATGGCTGCTTGACTTTTCTACTTCTAGCAAACGTTAGAAATGGGGGGATTACCATGCCAACGATCACTCCCGCCAACAATTCAAAAATCATGTAAAAACTTGAGCCCGCGTTCATTTCGAATCGCAACAACCTTCTCATACTGAAAAGATAAAATATAGTTAGCTGAACAGGATTGACTTAGCAATTTCAAAAACTGGTGCAGCTGCTCACTACAAAGATCGTAAGTGGCAATAACGTAATAAAAAACCATCCGCATCTTTACATCCCAAGTAATTTTTTCTACCCAATTTTCTGCCCTAAGTGCTGGATCAGAGAATTCCTCGGAAAAATAAAAGTACATGTTCGAGTCCGGAAAATTCCCGGTGAAGCCATTTTCCTTTTCGAAAATATTCGTTACTTTTAGCTGGCTAAGGACGCTGAGAATAACTTCTTTTTCGAGACGATAGTCGGCTTCCAGATCCATTGATATGGACATTATTTGACCTCCAAAAAATAAACCTTCCCACTCTTCATTATGAATAAGGACTTCATATTAGCGACCGGATTACGTTGAACGTACTGAGCAACGTCTGAGGCTGTTAGAGGAGAGTCTGCCAGGTTCACCACAATAGTCGGTGCTTGAGTATTCACCTTTTCAACAATCTTATCCCGTATAGACTTGGGATTTCCGGTAGTCGGTGCATAGACGTCTGCCACATCGCCATTGATTTTCAGATCAGGATTTGCTCCTGGGCGTCCTGTGTTAGGCAAGTTTTCGACTTGCAATCCGGATCTTGATAGCGTTTCTGCAGCCTCATTTTGTCTTTGAATCGAGCGTACCTGATCTACAGGCGCATTTTTCGGAGCAACCTCAAATTTACCGGTCAACGAACCCGACGTGCTTGGAAGCAGCTCCCTTTCTGCCAGATTAAACACATTGTCATCCACCAAACTGGCACCGCCACCAGGGCCCTTCATTGGAAGGGAGTTTTGCGGGGCTTCGAGTTTAACATCCGTTACCTTACTCACTTGATTAGTCAAAGCGGCCCCTGCCATGGCCCCGATGTTAATACTGTTATACAGCAGTGCCGCCATATTGGGACTAAGCCCAAAACTTTGCAGAACTTGCTCACCGTACGTCGAGGCAATATCGCCTGTCACCAACTGCTTGAACCCGGCATATCCATAGTCAAACGCAATACCTCCTGCTGTAACGCCTAATGCGCAAGCCGCGACAGTAACGCAACTCGACCCAACGATCAGACCACCACCCAACGTGGATGTAAGCCCCTGGACGGCGCCTACCGAGCGGTTTGAAACTTGGTAGCGTGTCAGCAGGTCCACGAGTCGATCTATCGATCCGTAGGTAAAGAGGCCTTCACTCTTAAGCTGAGACTGCTCCAGCATATAGTTCTGACCTCGATGTTCAGAGGCAGTCAGCGCTCCCTTCATCGGGTCATTGTCAGGAACACCCGCCGAGCAATGAGTCAATGCGCATGCCGCATCAATCAATCTTCTCTGCTCCTCTTGCGTTTTCCCTTTCAAGAGACGGTTAAATGTAGCTGGCTCAGCTTCATGCAACTGTCGATTATTTAGATCCACGTTATAGGCACTCGCCGCACCGGCACCTCCTCCAACAGCCGCACCAATCCCTGCCGCAGCTGCCAGCGACACTGCACTTTCCACTGCTGGTGGCAGTCCTAACTTTTTGACCTGCTCAGCAATATCAGGCATCAGCGCTGAACTCGCCGCGGCACCCAATGCCCCGGAAACACCACCAGCGAGCAATCCAATGGCCGCATGTGCGCCAGCACGATAGGCCCCACCTTCTTTCCACTGATCGGCATCAGCATTCAACTGATCGGCCTGCGTCTGGTCTCCGTTCTGCGCAGCTGTGCTGGCTGCTTGCCTCAACTCCTTCTCTTTCGCATCCGCATAGCTACCCACCATCTTGGCCGCCTGCTGCCCAAACGCCTGCGTAATCTTCGCCTGCGCCTCCACATCCTCACGTAGCTGATTACCATCCCAGTTCTTCGCCAGGCTATTGCTGCTGTCCTTGCCAGTGCGTACCGACGTATCCAACGAGGCCACCGCCTGATCCGGACTCTGACCTGTCTTCGCCTGCTGCGCCTGTGCGTCCTTGATCGTCACGGCACCACCAGAAACACCACTACGCGTCACGCTCGTCTCACTACCCGAGGCATTCCCAATGCCGATGCCGCCACCCGGCTTGCCTTGCGACGTGCCCGCACTCACGCTCTGACTCTGCGCCGAGTATTGACTACGATTCTGGAGATCACTGCTGGTCAGCGTTCCCGTAATCAGGCTGTTCTTGCCCTGCTCCACCGCCTGATCCGTACTGGCAATCTGTGCAGCCTTCAGATCCGTATTGCCCTTGACGTTGATCTGGAATCCACCATTGCCTGCCGTGATCCCGGCCTGTTGACCCACGCTCGCGTAATCCGCATCCACACGACTACGGCTCGCGCTGACACTGGCGCCCGATCCATAACCGATGGTCGCACTGCCACCGATACTCTGATCCCGGCTCTTGAAGCTGCTCGTGTCCTGTACGCTGGCGATGTTCAGGTCACGACCCACATTGGCCACGACCTTCTCACCCGAGACAATTGCTCCAACCAGATTCGCATCACGTCCCGAATCGATATTGACCTGCCCACCCGCACGCACCTGCGTCATCACGTTGGACACATCCTTGCCATCGCTATTGCCGCGACTACCCGCAGCATTGGCCGTAAAGCCCAACTTGCTCTGGCTACCAATCTGCGCAGTGATGCCCACTCCCCAGGACGAGGACGACCGGTTACTATGCTGTTCGTCCGAGTTCTGCGCAGCGATGAGATTGATATCGTTGTCCGCCCTCAATGCCAGATCGCCCTTGGCGTTGATATCGCTGCCCGCAATGGTGATGTTGCTGTTGGTGCCATCGCCTGTAGCACGGATGCTCATGTTGCCACCCGAAGCAAGGGCAGAACCCCGCTGCGTCACCGTATTCTGTTCCGTGCGGTTGCTGTTCTGGCTGCTGCCAATCGTAGCGCTGATGCCGATGTTGGCTGAACCCTCGGTAGCGCCCTTCTGCATCTCTCCCACGGCGCTGTAGACCGACATGCCTGCTGTCGCCGCAGCCAATGCCTTTACGCGACCATCCTTGGTCTTGCTCGCCGCTTCCGCCATCTGATCTACCGTCTGGATAGCCGAGATCACCGGGCTGGTCACCGCCACCGTCAGGCCACTTTGCTTGAACTTGTCTTCCGTGGTGCTCTTGCTGGCTTGCTCTGCCGCACGGATCTCGACCGACTTGGCCGCGATATCCACATCCCCCTTCGGCGCCAGCACATCGCTGCCGACTTGCGCATAGCGATTGCCCGCCACAACGCTGACGTTCCCATCCGTGCTACCCACGGTAGACGCAGAAGCCGTCTGGTCTTGTGTCTTTCCGTCATGGCTTTGCTCTCGGGTGCCTATGGTCACGCCGAAGCCTGATCCCATCACGCCGCTGGTTCTCTCCTGACGGAAATTGCTCTTGGTGCTGCTATCCACTGCGGCAACAATGTTGACGTCATTGCCAGCCACCATGCCGGTCCCCAATGTGGAGACCACATTGCTACCTTTGACGTTGATGTCATTGCCCGCCCGCACCGCCACCGTATTGCCCGAGAAGGTCGTCCCCTGATTGATGGCCTGGCTGCTGCTGTCATCCGTGGTAACCGTGCGCGAGGCCAGCATGCCGCCGCTGTCGCTCTTCTTGTGCTGGTCTCGCGCGCTGGCCGTGCTCACATCGGTGCCGATGTTGATGTTGTTGGCCGCCGTGGCCGACAACGAGCCTTCGGCATTGACGTAGGCTGCCTGCGCATTGATGTCACGGCCAGCCGTGACGCTGATCTCCTTGCCTTCTACCGCGCTGCCGATGGCGCTGTCACGGTTGACTTCGGCGCGGTTGTCCTTGTCCCAGCTGATTTTTTCTTGTGACGTCTCATGTACCGTGGACAGGTTCACGTCCCGCTGCGCAACCAGCGTTGCGTTGTCAGCCGAGGTACTGCTGGCCTTGAGATTGATGTCGCGCCCGGCCACTGCGGTCAGTGCGCCATTGCTCCCGGAGACCGACATCGATGCGTTCTGGCTGATGTTGGTGCCGCTGGTGACCGCATTGGCCGTGGCTACCGTGGTTGCAGCGCTGTTGATGTCACGGCCTGCCGTCGCCACCAGCGTAGTGCGCGCATCAATGGTGCCGCCGATATTGTTGACGTCCTGTGCAGCCGCCACCGTGACAGCACCCCCACTGATGCGCCCACCCAGGTTCTGCACATTGTTCCCCGCCAGTGACACGCTCTGCCGCCCGGCAATCGTGCCGCCGCTGTTGACGATATCCTGCGCCGTCTGGAAGGCCACGTCATTGCCCGCAATCAGCGTGCCCTGGCCAGTCACTTCCACATTGGAAGCGTGGATATACACCTGCGGCATCAGCACTTCCTGCGTGCTGCCATCGGTCAGGGTAACGGTCTGCTTGACCAGCCAGACGATGTCCGTTTTGAGTTCCGCAATCTGCGCATCCGTCAACGCCACGCCCACGGTGTAACGACTGGCCTGCGCCGCCTGCACACCCGCGTTCATCAACGCCTGGTATTGCGCTTCATTGCTGCTGTATCCGGACAGATATCGCTGACCAGTGATCTGCTGCACCTGACGCTGGATCAGTTGCTGTTCATAGAATCCATCGCCCAGTTGCCGCACGCTGTTGGTGATGCCCAGCTGGTTCAGCATGTAGTCCGACGACAACCAGCTGCGCGTACCCACAAACTGCGGATCGGTCTGCACCAGATAGCGCTGCACCGGCCCCGCGTTGATCTGGAAGAGCGCATTGTTGGGTAGCGTCAGGTCAAGGTTGGCGATGCGGATGCTGGCCGAACCTATCGAAGCCGGGTGGTTCGGGCCTGCTCCGTTGGTTGGTGTGATGTCGAGCGGGAAGTAGGTGACGATCTCCTGCGACACATAGGGCGCGTTGTCATAGCGGCGGTCGTCGGCACTGAAGGAGTGGCTCTTGACGTAGGTGTAGCTGGCCGAGCCCGTCGAGACCACGCGCTGCCGACCCAGCGGGCCGGTGTTGTTGATGGTGGTGCCGTTGACGCTGTCGCCGGCCACCGTGCCGCCCGCAATGAACTGGCTGGCGTAATTGTTGACGCTACCGGCCACCAGGTTCATGTTGCCGCCGGCGGTGATCATGCCCGGATCGCTGCGGGTGACGACGGTGCGGGTGATCTGCTCGGTGCCGTCGTAGATGGTCCACTCGCGGTAGGAGCGGCTGTTGACGTTGTTGTTGAAGGCGGTGATCTTGTCATTGAGCACCAGCAGCGCTGCGACGTACGCATCGTACTTGGGCTTCCACACGTCGTAGGCCGACTTCCACGCCTCATGGACGCCGGCCGGAAGCGGTACCTGCACACAGGACTCGTAGCACATCTCGCCAGGACGCGGCTCCGCACCAGGACCCGCGCCCGGATCCTCCGGCGGCGTTACCCCCATCACCGACCAGACGCGGTCGGTCGAGGTGTAATTGATGATGGCCGGATAGTAGACCGCGTCCGCATCTCCCATCGTCCCCTGACTGTAGGCAGGCACATAGGCAATGGCCACCGCATCGTCTCCGCGTGCGCCCCGCGAATAGTCAAACGGCGGGCCGTAGCGTTCTGCAGGATAGGCGGTCGAGGGCAGCAGCAGGCGATAGTTGTCTTCATCCCCCATGGCGCGCCAGTCGGCCGCGTTCAATATCTCGCCGGAACCGCGGTTGTAGAGCCAGGCCGAATTGGAATCCAGCAATTGCGACGATCCATTGAGCCGGAAATTGATGATGCGATTGCCCGGCCGGGTCTGGTCCGTCGTCTCCAGATGCGCATTGGTGTTGTTGAGGGTCCCGGCCGCTATCGTCAGGTTACCCTCCGCGTTGATGGTGGCGCTGCTGTTGTTGAGTTCGCGCGCGCTGCCGCTGGCCTTCTTGTCGGTATCCAGCGTCCCGCCGATGACCATGTCACCCACCGAATAAATCAGCGCGTGCTCGCTGTTGTTGATGACGCCCGCACCGATGTCGAGCCGCTTGCGCGCCGCAATCACCGGGGCGCTGGTCACGCCGTCGACGGTCTCGGCCTGGTTGTTCAATACATCGGCACCGACGGCGACGTTGTCGCCATAGATGCGCCCCGTGCCGAGGTTGTTGACGGTACTGCTCTCGATGACGGTGTTGACGCCATCGATCACGCCACGGTTGATGAAGGTGTGGATGTCCGTGGCCTTGAGCCACACGCTATTGCCCACCAGCGAGCCGCTGGCGCGATTGTCGATGGTGGCTGCCGTCAGCATGAGCGTGCCGCCCGCCCCGACGGCACCGGTATTGGCAAACCGGCCCGTCGTGCGCAGGTCGAGGTCGCCACTGGCCCCTATCTGGCCGGTATGAAGAATCGATCCCACCAGATCGATGCGCAGGTCCTTCTGGCTCAGGAACCTGCCGTCCCCCGTGAAGGAATAGGCCAACACGCTGGTCTGCTGTCCGGCGATGACGGTGCCCTTGTCGTTGTCGATGACCAGCGCACGGCCGCTCGGATTGGCATCGCTCAGGGTCGCGCTGCGGGTGGCGGAAATCAGGCCGCCCTGGTTGTCGATGTGGCTGTCGGCCACCAGCGTGATGGCATCGCCCCGCATGGCACCCTGACGGTTGCTGATCTCGGCGGCGGCGACGCTGACGGTGGCGCCTTCCATGCCCTGGTCTTTGGCCTGGGTGTCATCGTTGCGCAGCACTGCGGCCTGCACGTGGACGGTGGCGTCCGAACGGATCAGGCCGCCGCTGTTGTCGAGACTACCGACCTTGAGATCGACCGACTGCGCCGCCTTCACCTGTCCGCTGTTGCGCATGTCCGCCGACGCCTGCAGCGCCAGGTCGGTACTGCTGCCGATGCTGCTGCGGTTGTCGATGCTGGCCGCGCTCATCTGCACCTTGCCTTCACCACCGATGCTGCCAGTGTTTTGCAGCGCCCCCCTGGCCTGCACATTCAAGGCACCGGCACTGACGATGCTGCCGCGATTGTCCAGCGCGCTGGTGGCCAGGCGGGCCGCGCTCTGGCTGCCCAGCTCGCCGGTATTGCTGATGCCGTCGTTCGTCTGCACGGTCAGCAAACCCTTGGCGGTGAGGCTGCCGCTGTTTTCCAGGCGACCGTCGGCCGTCACCACGGCCTGCCCTACCGATGCGCCGATGGCGCCCGCATTGCGCACACCCACCCCATGTTCGGTGGCGCTCAGGTAGATGTGGCCCGCGTACATGCCGCCCAGTTGCGCCACATCGATGGCCACCGCCGGTGCGGCCTCGGTGGCGGCTACGCCAGGGACCACGCTGGTGTGATCCGCACTCACCGTGTTCAGGCCCGTACTGACCTTGAGTTCCGGGGCCCAGATGCCCGCGTTGACCTGCACTGCGCGCGCGATGATCTCGGCGTAGTCGGTGCGGCTGCCATCCATGCCATTGCCCTCGATGCGGACCGCACCACGCGCCACCCGATAACTCTCCAGCTGGCCGCTGACTATCTGCGGTACGCCCGTAGTGAGGGTGGCGCGGCTGGCATTGAGAAAACCGCAGCCCGCGCAGCTGATGCCGGCCGCATTGGCCACCACCACCTGGGCCCGCGCCCCCGCCACCTCCAGGTAACCGCGCAGGTAGCTGGGGTTGGCCGAGTTGACCTGGTTGACGATCACCCGCGCAGCTCCCGTGGCCAGCCACGGGTTGCCAGCCACATAGCCCCCCAGCTGCGTAGCCGTGGTGCTGCGGGCATTGTTGAGGATGGCGCCACGGGCGCCGACATCGAACTGCCGATAACTGTTGAGCGACACCCCGGCCGTACTGGGCGTCTGGATGTTGACCACCGGCACGCCATTGGGCGTGACCAGCACGGTGGGCTGCTGGTTGCGCGGGGCGTTGCGGTCGCCGAGGATCTGCGCATGGGCCACCGTGTTCATGGTCAGCGCCACCGATACGGCCAGCAGCGAGAAGCGCAGGACCGACGACAACAGGCCCGCCGTGGCCGTACCACCACACGCGCTGCCACCTTGCGGCCGCAGGCCGGAGGCGATTTCTGCAACGGCCATCCACTGGCCACGAGGCCGGTTGAAAACCAGCCGGTAACGCTGACGATTCAAGGAGCACCCCTGGAGCTGTTGTTGTTGTGACCGGTCAGCGCTTTGTTGTTTGTCGTTGCCGGTTGGAAACGCTTTGCTTGCCAGGGGCTGGATGTTAATTTAGGTTAACGAGGAAGGGTGATTTTTCATCACGCGGGAAGTTTTCCTGTCGGCAAAAACCAACACTTGTTTTTCTGGCATCTCAATTCCTTTTGAATCCTTGTCCGGTGCGGCTTTGCGGCGCAGGTCCCGCAGGAGCATGGAAATTCAGAAATGCGCCGAAAATGGAAAACGCCCCGTTGTCCTTTTCAAGACAACGGGGCGTTTTCCCCTTCAACACCACCTCAACAGCGACAGTGGACCTTCAGATTTTCTCCAGCTTGGCCACCGACAGATCCAGCAGCTTCATGCCGAACTTGCCGAAGTTGATCTGCGCCCGTGCCGCGCCACCACCACCCTCGATGTTGACGATGACGCCCTCGCCAAACTTGGCATGCGACACGTTCTGACCGATGCGCCAGCCGGAATCGGTCTGGCGCGAGAAGCTCTGGGCAATCTTGTTGTTGCCCGCCTCCGGCACTTCATCCCAGGCCGACTTGGGATTGGCGAACCAGTGATGCTGGGCGATCTTGGGCGAGAGCCACTTGATCGACTGCTCCGGCATTTCATCAAAGAAGCGTGAGCGCATGTTGTAGCGTGTCTGGCCGTGCAGCATACGGGTCTGCGAGAAGGTCATGAAGAGGCGCTTCCTCGCCCGCGTGATGGCCACGTACATCAGGCGGCGCTCTTCTTCCACGCCGCCCTCTTCCTTGGCACTGTTCTCGTGCGGGAACAATCCTTCTTCCATGCCGGTGATGAAGACCGCATCGAACTCCAGGCCCTTGGCCGAGTGCACCGTCATCAGCTGCAAGGCATCCTGGCCGGCCTGGGCCTGGTTGTCGCCCGCCTCCAGCGAAGCATGCGAGAGGAAGGCCGACAGCGGCGACATGATGGTCACCAGCGGGGCATCGGCATCGAGCACTTCCACACCATCCGCGGTGGTGATGGCCGTACCGGCCGTGGGTTGCGCCTGCGGGCCGAGGAAGGCCGGGGCGTCCAGGCCATAGCCTTCTTCCGAGACGAAGAGCGTAGCAGCACTGACCAATTGCTCCAGGTTCTCGATGCGGTCGGCGCCTTCCTTTTCGTTGCGGTAGTGGGTCATCAGGCCGGACAGGTCCAGCACCACCTTGACCATTTCGGGTAGCGGCAGATGCTGGGTCTCGAAGCGCGCACCTTCGATGAGCTTGATGAAGGCGTTCAACGATGAGCCCGCCTTGCCCGCCACATAAGGCACGGCGGCATAGAGCGAGCAGCCATACTGGCGCGCCGCATCCTGCAAGGACTCCATGGCCTTGGCACCGATGCCGCGCGTGGGAAAGTTGACCACGCGCAGGAAGGCCGAGTCATTGTGCAAGTTGTCCATCAGCTGCAGATAGGCAATCGCGTGCTTGATTTCGGCGCGCTCGAAGAAGCGCTGGCCGCCATAGACGCGATAGGGAATGGCCGAGCTGAAGAGCGCATGTTCCAGCACGCGCGACTGCGCATTGGAACGATAGAGGATGGCGATCCCGCTACGCGCCCAGCCTTCGGCGATCAGATCCTTGACCTGTTCGATGATCCACTGCGCTTCCTGCAGGTCGCTGGTGGCTTCATAGACGCGCACCTGCTCGCCGTGACCGGCATCGGTGCGCAGGTTCTTGCCCAGACGCTTGCTGTTGTTGGCGATGAGCTCGTTGGCGGTGTCGAGGATATGGCCGTGCGAGCGGTAGTTCTGCTCCAGCTTGATCAGGTTCTCCACATGGAATTCCTGTTCGAAGGCCGACATGTTGCCAACGTTCGCCCCACGGAAAGCGTAGATACTCTGATCATCGTCGCCCACCGCGAAGACCGCACCGTGCTGGCCGGCCATGAGTTTCAACCACTTGTATTGCAGGTCGTTGGTGTCCTGGAACTCGTCGACCAGGATGTGACGGAAGCGGCCCTGGTAGTGCTCGCGCAAGGGCTGGTTGCGCGAGAGCAATTCATAGGTGCGCAAGAGCAGCTCGGCAAAATCGACCACACCTTCGCGCTGACATTGCTGGTCGTAGAGCTCGTAGAGTTCGACGAACTTGCGGTTGTAGTCGTCGTAGGCATCCACATCCTTGGCGCGCAGGCCCTGGTCCTTGGCGCTGTTGATAAAGTACATCAGGTTGCGCGGCGGATACTTCTCGTCGTCCACGTTCATCTGCTTCAACAAACGCTTGATGGCCGAGAGCTGATCCTGCGTATCGAGGATCTGGAAGGTCTGCGGCAGTCCGGCATCCTTATGATGCGCGCGCAGCAGACGATTGCAGAGTCCATGGAATGTGCCGATCCACATGCCGCGCGTATTGATGGGCAGCATGCCCGACAGGCGCGCGGTCATTTCCTTGGCGGCCTTGTTGGTGAAGGTCACCGCCAAGATGCCCGAGGGCGAGACCTGCCCGGTCTGGATCAGCCAGGCGATGCGGGTGGTCAGCACCCGGGTCTTGCCGGAACCGGCACCGGCCAGGATCAGCGCCGATTGCGCGGGCAGCGTCACGGCGGCGAGCTGCTCTTCATTGAGGTTGTGGAGAAGATTTTGCATCCCGCGATTATAAAGGGCGCGTGCCATGACCGGGCGGGCAGGCGCAGCGCTATACTGCGGCCAGTTGATTTATCCACAGCCGTTTTCAACTCACCACGCTCCCGCTCATGCGCCGTCTGTCTTCCCGCCCCCTCTACGCCCTCCCCCTCTTGGCCGCCCTGCTGCTCACCGCCTGCGCCACGCCGCCGCCACCGGCCTCGCGCAGCGATGTCGAACAACTGCTGACACTGCAGAAGACCCGCCTGGATGTGGCCACGCCCGTGGCCCGCAGCAAGTGGAACTCGCACGCCCCCATCGACGACCCGGTACGCGAAGCGGTGATTCTCGACGACGTGGCCGCACGGGCGCAGAAACTGGGCCTGGATGCCGCCTGGGCGCGGCGCTTCTTCCAGGACCAGTTCGAGGCCGGCAAGATCGTGCAGCGCGACCTGCATCGCCAGTGGCGCGTGGAGCAACGCCCGCCCTTCACCAATCCGCCTGACCTGGCGCTGCAGGTGCGCCCGGTCCTGGATCGCCTCACGCCTGACCTGCTGGCGGCCCTGGCACGCCTGAACGGCCACTGGTGCGAACCGGCCGTGCAGCGCGATCTGGCCGAGCTGGAACCGGAAATCCTCGGCGCCGACTATGCGCCGGCCGTGCGCGCGCGGGCCACCGAAGCGCTGCGCTGCCAGCATTGACATGCGCCCGGGCGGCAACATGCCGTCGCACAAAAACGACTAAGTTGCTGAATTGACAGGCAAAAATCTTTTGCTGTCCTGCAGCATTTTTAGGGCGGGAGTAGAATTCGGGTTGCTGTTCACGCGCACACCGGCGCGCGCGGCCTTCTCTTCCGGCTTGTTGTTCCGGATTCACGTTCCGATTTTCCCGCCATGTCCGACGATTCCTGTAGTCCCAGTTCCACCGGCACGTCCTTGCCTGCCGCCGCGCCGCGTCCGCTGACGCCGGCCAGGGTCACCCGGCAGATCATTGCCACCGCCTTCTTCACCTTCCTGGTTTATCTGGCCATCGGTATCCCGATGGCGGTGCTGCCGGGTTACATCCACCTCGACCTGGGCTACAGCTCGGTGATCGCGGGCCTGGGCATCAGCGTGCAGTATTTCGCGACCTTCGTCAGCCGCGCCAATGCCGGCCGCATGATCGATACCATGGGCGCCAAGCACACCGTCATGCGCGGCATGCTGCTGTGCTCGGCCAGCGGCGGCTTGCTGCTGCTGTCGGCCCTGGCGCAGCCGCTGCCCTTCCTGTCGCTGGTACTGCTGTTTGCCAGCCGCGCTTTCCTGGGCCTGGGCGAGAGTCTGGTCGGCACCGGCGCCATCATGTGGGGCGTGGGGCGCGTGGGTGCGGAGAACACCGCCAAGATGATCTCCTGGAACGGCATTGCCACCTATGCCGCGCTGGCCATCGGCGCCCCGCTGGGCGTGGTGCTGGATCGCTCGCTGGGCTTTGCCGTGATCGGCCTGACGGGCATGCTGCTCACCGTGCTGGGCTATCTGCTGGCGCGCGGTGGTCCGGTCACGCCGGTGGTCCCGGGTGAACAGCTGTCCTTCAAACTGGTGCTGCGCAAGGTGTTTGCGTATGGCATGGGCCTGGCCTTCGGCACCATCGGCTTCGGTTCGATCGCCACCTTCATCACCCTCTATTACGCCGACCAGCACTGGAGCGGGGCGGCCTTTGCGCTGACCGCCTTCTCCTCCGCCTTCGTCGGTGCGCGCCTGCTGTTTGCCAATGTCATTACGCGCTTTGGCGGATATCGCGTAGCCGTGGTGTGCTTCCTGACCGAGTCCGTCGGACTGTTGCTGCTGTGGAGCGCCACCACGCCGGCACTGGCGCTGCTGGGCGCGGGCCTGGCCGGCTTCGGCTTTGCGCTGGTGTTCCCGTCGCTGGGGGTGGAAGCGGTCAGCCTGGTGTCGCCGGCCAATCGTGGCGCGGCACTGGCGGCATATTCGGTATTCCTCGATCTGGCATTGGGCGTGACCGGCCCGCTGGCCGGGGCCATCGCAGGACAGCTGGGGTATGCGCAGGTGTTCCTGTTTGCCGCCATCGCGGCCATTGGTGGCGTGGCCTTGTCGCTGTCCTTGTATCGCAGTGCGCAGCAGGGCGCGAAGACTTGATCTGATTGCGATTGCAGGCAGTGCACCTCGGGCTGATAGGTTTTGATCTATCGGCCCGATTGATTTATAGGCGTGCATTTATCTCTAAAATCGATTGAAATAGGGAACGTCGGCCCCACTGTCTCATCAATAGTTGCGTGGTCGCAGTTTGTCCGTCTGCGATTTGCAATAGAATCGCGGAGTGCGCAGTGTTATGTACCCGCTTACGAAAAACCGAACAGCTAAGGAGCGAATGATGGCAAAGAAGAATGTGGCAGCCCCCTCGATCAACATCGGCATCAACGACAAGGACCGCAAGAAGATTGCTGACGGCCTGTCCAAGCTGCTGGCAGACACCTACACGCTGTACCTGAAGACCCACAACTTCCACTGGAACGTGACCGGTCCGATGTTCAACACCCTGCACCTGATGTTCGAAGGCCAGTACAACGAACTGGCACTGGCAGTGGACCTGATTGCTGAACGCATCCGCGCGCTGGGTTATCCGGCACCGGGTTCGTACAAGGAATTCGCCAAGCTGTCTTCGATCCCCGAAGCCGAAGGCGTGCCCAATGCGCAAGAGATGATCGCCCAGCTGGTGGCCGGCCAGGAAGCCGTGACCCGCACCGCGCGTTCGATCTTCCCGACCGTCGATGCGGCCGCTGACGAACCGACCGCCGACCTGCTGACCCAGCGCATGCAGCTGCATGAAAAGAATGCGTGGATGCTGCGCAGCCTGCTGGAAGGCTGACGCCAGAGTTGGTTCTTTTGCGAGGCATGTAAAGCGCTCGCACGCTGTATCCTGCAGCCCCGGTCGTTCACTCGGCCGGGGCTGTTTTTTTATCGAGCGATAGCCTCGGCAGGCCCGGTGTCAGTCTGTCGCGTCTTCAGCGCTTCATTGCCGAAGTCATCATCCGGGAGTTGAGAATTTCCGCAAGGAAATATTAGAATGCGGGCCAGTGTTGCATCAGGGAGGGATACTTGATGAGCACAGGATCTTCGCATGCCCAAAGCGCCCCCGGGTCTGGAAAAGCTGCTTCCGGACACTCTCTACGCCCGCATTCTGCGGCGGGTTTCCCCGTTTCACCTCGTCTCCCAACATGAACCGCTAGACAACCGGCTTGACGCCAGCGAGCGCTGTTCACGCGACTTTGCTCTTGCGCGCTCGGCCGATCACACCTGGCTTGGGCTAAGCGAGTTGCGCTGCGCCCCGGTCGACATGACGCGGGATGCGGTGTCATGACGACCAAGGGCGTCATCCTCGAACAGGCTGACAGGTCGTTCACGCACATCGAGCCGCACGGTGGCGGAGCCAACGCAGCCATCAAGGCAGAGACTGCGGCTGAGAAAACGTTTTGGCAGAAGTCCAGTCCCTGGGTGCACGGTGTGCTGGGCGTGGCCAGTTTCGTTCCTGGGTTGTCGGTCATCACGGGTGCGATCGACGCGGCGATCTATACCGCCGAGGGCGATTACGTTGAAGCGGGAATTGCTGCGGCGAGCATGATCCCGGGTGGCAAGGTAGTCACGACGGCAGGCAAGGTTGCCAAGCGAGCGGTCGGCATGGCAAAGGGTGCAGGAACGGCATCCCGGGTCGGCAAGGGCGCGCATGAGGCAGAAGAACTTGCCAAAGCGGCCAAGTCGGCAAAGGAGGCGGAGGAAGCCGCCAGGGTTGCCCGCGAAGCTAAAGTCGCCAGAGAAGCTGCGCCTGGACCCCAAAAGCCCAAAGACCCGAAGAAGGATGTCACCGTCAAGGCCCGGCCGTTTAAAGTGCCTTGCTTCCATCCCTATGACAAGAAACAATTCATGCGGATGAGCAAGGAGGAACAGAAGGCATTTCTGAAAGAAATGGCGGAGCAGCTCAGACGTCAAGAGGAGGCCATCAATAGTCTGACAGCGAGCGAATATGCGATGGCGAGAGATGCGTTTAAGAGGATGAATCGCAATCCGGCGGCCAACGCCGCGCAGGACAGGCATCGGAAACAGGTCCTTGATCAAATTTCGAATAGTATTGGCGACAGCCTGCATAACCAAGGCATGAGTGATGCAAAGGCAGAAAAACAGGCCGCAATTCGTGCAAAAGAACTGATGGGAAAATTAGCTGCACTGCATGAGCCAGACATGGTCGCGGGAGGTTGGATGCAGCACAAGACGTCGCGTATTGGCCGCGCTGACGTGAACAAGTCAATTGGAGCAAGCTGGAACCAGGCTTACACGCCACCCGGAAGCCAGAATTCGGGGCAGAAACCGCTGACCAGGGTGCAGGAGATGGATCGCGAAGCCAAGCATGCCATCGATAACGGTCGAGGAAATCAGAAAATGAATGTCAAACTGGAGCCTTGCCGTGGCAGGGGAATGAGATGAGAGACGAAGGATTCGAATATTTTATTAGCAAATTTGGCGAGGCCACCCAGCGTTCCCCAGTGCCCACCGCAAGCCTTGAGAAATGGCGCGACAAGCTGCCAGATAAGTTACTGAAATACTGGGAGCAAGAAGGATGGTGCGAATATGCGAATGGCCTCTTTTGCACAGTTGACCCTGATGACTATGAAGACCTAGTTGATGAGTGGCTAGCCGACACAGGCCTGGATGAAATTGACGCGTTCCATGTAATTGCAAGATCGGCATTTGGCACTCTCTATGTATGCGGCGAGAAGACCGGGTGCAGCGCCACGATTCATTGCGCGCTCAATTTGGTCACCGCTCTACAAAATGAATTGAAAGCAAAAACTAAGGAACGCCAGGATTCTTCCGTCCGTTCGTTCTTCGCATTCAGCAAGCCAGCCAAGTTTGACATGGAAGACGAGAACGGAGAGCTGCTCTTTGAACGCGCCAGATCCAAGCTAGGCCCGCTTGCACCGCATGAAATATATGGGTTCGAGCCCGCTATCGTATTAGGAGGAAAAATTCTCCTCGAAAATGTAGTCAAGGTGAATGCCAATGTGCACCTGACGATTCTCCGCCAGTTCGCCGAGCCGGAATTGCCACTCTCCGGGATCGATATCGAACAGTTGCTCGACTCTTGAAACGTACCGCCGGGACAGGTCAAGTATGCAAGAACACATCATTACATCGTACGTAGGCGTCGGACCGCTCAAATTTGGAATGACTCGGGACGAGGTTCATCAACTTATAGGCAATCCTTTATCTATCGATAAAAGCGGAGGCTCGGAGGAGTTGACAGAATATTGGAGCAACAACGGTCTGCAACTAACCTATTCGGAAATGGATGAAACATTGTTAGAAATCAGCTTGTACCCCAATCTCCAAAACGTCCAATTGAATGGACTTAACTTGTTCGAGGTTCCGGGCACGCACGCATTCAAGCTTCTGCATGATTGGGACAATGCTCCGCTAACAATATTTGGCGTGAGTATCTTTCTCAAACTGGGATTAGCAGTGAATGGATTTTTGCACGACGATGACGGTGCCAAGTCGGTAACGGCTTTCGCAAAAGGAAGATGGGATGACTGGCCATCAAAGAAAAATGAAGCCTTATCTTCCGAGACCTTTACAAAATAAATGGCTCACCTAAGTGAAAAAGACTATGGAATTCGCGAATACAAAAAAATATTCCAGATGTCGGAGCTGACGACGATTTAGCATTTTCTGCTTTTTCTCGCCGTCATTGGGACGAAAATCTTGAGAGCATGAGAGCGGATCAACGATGATCTTCTCGATAAGTAGCCAGTGCCTTAATACATAAAATATCGTGAAAAGAACACATTTTTAAGGTGGCGAAAAAATGAATGAAAAAGAATTATTTGAACTCGTCCCGTATATTGGAGCGGGGAAAATATGCTTTGGTATGACGCCTCAAGAAATTGAGAAAATTTATGGTCCCGCAGACAGCGTCACTTTCAATCATCTGAAGCAGAGAGTGGAATTCCGCAGCTTCACGAATATAGGCTATTCGCCCGGATCTGCCGAAACCGTATCTCACATCGGCTTTGGGCTGCAGATGGAGAACATCCGATTCAAGGACAACAATATATTTCTCGACGAAGAAAGCGCCGTTCTTGCGAAGCTGCTCGCGGAGGACGGCAACCCGTTCACATACCTTGGATTCATTGTTCTTTTCAAACTTGGAATAACCCTCACAGGATTTCACGATCAAAACGTTTCCCAGAAGGCTCTTACCATGTTCCTGCGCGGCGCTTGGGACAAGTGGATCCCAAAACTCAAACCGTTTACCCAAAAGCATTGAAGAGGAAAGGCACGACCAAAGATTTCTTCCTTCCGTGACACTGGCCGACCTGGTTCCAAGACATCGGGCCCGTTCATGAATTTCAAATTGGAACCTGTCGTGGCAAGGAAATGAGGTGAGAGACGAAAGATTCAACTATTTTGTTAGCAACTTCGGCGAGGCGATCCAGAGTTCGCCGGGACAGGTTAAGTATGCAAGAGCACTTCATCACATCGTACATAGGCGTCGAACCGCTCAAATTCTGAATGACTCGGGACGAGGTTCATCAGATACCGGCGCGCCGCCTTTTGCATTTTTTTGGTCATTCACTTACCGTTCGGACTGAGTAGCCGCCCTGCGGCGTATCGAAGGCGCAGTTGCACTGGAGTGTCTTCAGTGCGTCTTCGATACGACCCTGCGGGTCTACTCAGTCCGAACGGTCAGAGAGTATGAAAGATGCGCCTCAGCGATACAGATCAACCAACTGCCGCGTCATGCGCTCCTCCACCGGCACCAGATAGACGCTACTGATGACCGCCACCATATCAGCTC
The DNA here is from genome assembly GCF_057809315.1 of Herbaspirillum sp. FG34. Classification (NCBI taxonomy): domain Bacteria; kingdom Pseudomonadati; phylum Pseudomonadota; class Betaproteobacteria; order Burkholderiales; family Oxalobacteraceae; genus Herbaspirillum; species Herbaspirillum sp. FG34. Next base: position 87,709 of record NZ_JBMDJS010000015.1, read on the forward strand.
CCTGTGCCACCAGCGGCGGCGCGTTCTCCAGCGTGATGCCGCCGATCACGACCACCGGCAAGGGGATCTCGCGCTTGGATTGCGCAATGATTTCCGGTGCGGTCCGGAAATCATATTTTTTCACGCGCGACGGATAGAAGCCGCCGAAGGCGACATAACTGGCACCATCGCGATACGCAGCATGGGCCAGCTCCAGCGTACCGTAACACGAGGCCCCGACGATGCGCTCCGGCCCCACGGCCTTGCGCACCTCGGCAATGGAGGCATCGGTACCACCGACGTGGATGCCATCGGCATCGATCTCCAGGCACAGGTCTACATGATCATTGATGATGAGCGGCACATCATATTGCCGGCACAGCGCCAGCAATGCCGACGCTTGCGCGCGGCGCTGCTCCACGCCAGCGGTCTTGTGGCGGTACTGCACCAGCGCGGCGCCGTTCTGCAAGGCCAGTTCGGTAGCGGCCAGCAATTGGGCGGTGTCATCCCAATCGGGTGTGACGATGTAGAGGCCGCGCAGATGCGTTGCGTACTCGGGTTTCATGTCAGGCTCCTGCCGCAACGGCGGCATCAATAACAGGTTCAAAGGCAGGCACGCGATTGGGGATGCGCTGCCCGTCAGCAATCGCATAGGACGTCGACAGCGCCTGCTGCGTGTACTGCTGCGCCAGGTCGATGGCCTCGCGCATGGGCAGGCCACGCGCCAGGCAGGCCGACAGAGCGGCGGCCAGCGTACAGCCGCTGCCGTGGAATTCATCAGGCAGGCGGGTCCAGCGCCAGCGTGCGCTTTCAATGGCCTCTTGCGCAAATTCGGAACGGAACAATTGTCCGTACCAGCGATTGATCACATCCTGCTCCTGCGGGCCATGCCCGCCCTTGAGCAGCACGTGCGCGCAGCCCCGCTCCATCAACAAGGCCGCCTGCCGCGCCGGTTCATCGTCGCCACAGAGACGCCGCGCCTCGTTGAGGTTGGGGGTAATCACGGTGGCCAGTTCGTAAAGCGGCTCGATCACGCGTGCGGCATCGTCGCGAGAGAGCTGGTCGCCCTTGCCGTTGGCCAGTACCGGATCGAGCACCACCGGCAAGTGCGGATCGTGCACACGCAGTTGGCGAATCAGGTCGGCGATTACTTCGGCATTTTCACGGCTGCCGGCGATGCCGAGCTTGACCGCCGCGATGGCGAAGCGATCGATCAACACCTGCGCCTGATGCCGCACCAGCGCCGGATCGAGCGCATGCACGGCAAAAACGCTGACGTTGTCCTGCACCGTCAATGCGGTCGGCACCGACAAGGGATGCGCACCCAGTGCCGTGATGGCCGGGATATCGGCCTGCATGCCGGCCCCGCCGCTGGGGTCGGATCCGGAGAAGACCAGCACGCAGGGCGGCGTGGAGCGATAAGCTGCCTGCATGCTCACGCCACTCGCCCGGCCATCGGCGAGGACGGCGAGGCGGCAAACTTGCGCGGGATGCGACCGGAGAGGAAGGCCTCGCGGCCCGCTTCCACCGCCAGTTTCATCGCACGCGCCATGCGGATGGGATCGCGCGCACCGGCAATGGCGGTGTTCATCAACACGCCGTCACAGCCCAGCTCCATGGCGATGGCCGCATCGGACGCCGTGCCCACGCCGGCATCAACCAGCACCGGCACACGCGCCTGCTCGATGATGAGCGAGAGATTCCAGGGATTCAAAATGCCCATGCCCGAACCGATCAGCGAGGCCAGCGGCATGACGGCGGCCACGCCCAGGTCTTCCAGCATGCGCGCCTGGATCGGATCGTCGCTGCAATAGACCATCACGTCGAAGCCATCCTTGACCAGGGTCTCGGCAGCCTTCAGCGTTTCGGGCATGTTGGGGAAGAGCGTCTTCTCGTCGCCCAGCACTTCCAGCTTGACCAACTTGTGGCCACCCAGCAGTTCGCGCGCCAGTTGCAGGGTGTAGACCGCATCGGTGGCGTTGTAGCAGCCGGCGGTGTTGGGCAGGATGGTGAATTCGGAGGGTGGCACCGCGTCCAGCAGGCTGGGCGCATTCGGATCCTGGCCGATGTTGACGCGGCGGATCGCCACCGTGATGATCTCGGCGCCGCTGGCCACCGTCGCCGCGCGCGTTTCGTCGAGGTCCTTGTACTTGCCGCTGCCGACCAAAAGGCGCGAGCGATAGGTCTTGCCGGCGATGGTCAGGCCCTTGTCCTCGCTGGTGAGGGGGGCGTCATTCATGTTCATGTCGATTCCTTGTCTGTGGGAGCTGCGTTCCACGGGAGGCGGCTGCTGGCGGCACTCGCGCGCCGCAGCAGAACAATCTTTCATCCGCCCCCGATGGCGCGCACTACGTCTACCTTGTCAGCCTCGGCCAGCGCGCGCTCAGGCCATTGCGCGCTGGGCACCACCTGGCGGTTCACCGCCACGGCCACCGCCTTGCCGGCCAGAGAGAGGCCGGCAATGAGCTGGTCCAGCGTGGCGCCGTCAGGCAGCGGGTGCGGCTTGCCGTTCAATTCGATCTGCATGGCGCTTACTGCTTCGAATAGATCTCGGCGCCCATCTTGACGAACTCGACCGATTTCACCTGCATGCCCTGCTTGAGCGCGTCGATCTCGGAGATGCCTTCCTTGGCGGCGTAATCACGCACTTCCTGGGTGATCTTCATGGAGCAGAAGTGCGGGCCGCACATGGAGCAGAAGTGCGCCACCTTGGCCGAATCCTTGGGCAGGGTTTCGTCGTGGAATTCGCGCGCCTTGTCGGGGTCCAGGCCGATGTTGAACTGGTCTTCCCAGCGGAACTCGAAGCGCGCCTTGGACAGCGCGTTGTCACGGATCTGCGCGCCCGGATGGCCCTTGGCCAGGTCGGCGGCGTGGGCGGCGATCTTGTAGGTGATGATGCCGTCCTTGACGTCGGTCTTGTTGGGCAGGCCCAGGTGTTCCTTGGGCGTGACGTAGCACAGCATGGCCGTGCCATACCAGCCGATCTGCGCGGCACCGATGCCGGAGGTGATGTGGTCGTAGCCGGGAGCGATGTCAGTGGTCAAGGGGCCCAGGGTATAGAACGGGGCTTCGTGGCACTGCTCCAGCTGCAGGTCCATGTTCTCCTTGATGAGGTGCATCGGCACGTGGCCGGGGCCTTCGATCATCACCTGCACGTCGTGCTTCCAGGCAATCTGGGTCAGTTCGCCCAGGGTGCGCAGCTCGCCCAGCTGGGCTTCGTCGTTGGCGTCGTAGATCGAGCCGGGACGCAGGCCATCACCCAGGCTGAAGCTGACGTCATAGGCTTTCATGATTTCGCAGATCTCTTCGAAGTGTTCGTAGAGGAAGGATTCGCGGTGATGCGCCAGGCACCACTTGGCCATGATGGAACCGCCGCGCGAGACGATGCCGGTCATGCGCTTGGCCGTCAGCGGCACGTATTGCAGGCGCACGCCGGCGTGGATGGTGAAGTAGTCCACGCCCTGCTCGGCCTGCTCGATCAAGGTGTCGCGGAAGATTTCCCAGGTCAGGTCTTCTGCCTTGCCGTTGACCTTTTCCAGGGCCTGATAGATCGGCACGGTGCCGATGGGTACCGGCGAATTGCGGATGATCCATTCACGGGTCTCGTGGATGTTCTTGCCGGTGGAGAGGTCCATGACGTTGTCGCCACCCCAGCGGATGGCCCAGGTCATCTTTTCCACTTCCTCACCGATGGAAGAAGTGACGGCAGAGTTGCCGATGTTGGCGTTGATCTTGACCAGGAAATTGCGGCCGATGATCATCGGTTCCACTTCCGGGTGGTTGATGTTGGCGGGGATGATGGCGCGGCCGCGTGCGACTTCGTCACGCACGAATTCAGGGGTGATCTCGGCGGGAATCGATGCACCGAAGGATTGGCCCGGATGCTGGCGGCCCATCAGGTCGGCCAGCTTGTTGCCCATGGGGCCGGAGGCTTTGAGCTGTTCCAGATACTCCTTGCGGCGCAGGTTTTCGCGGATGGCGATGAATTCCATCTCGGGCGTGATGATGCCCCGGCGCGCGTAGTGCATCTGGGTGACGTTGGCGCCAGCCTTGGCGCGACGCGGCTTGCGGTGCAGGTTGAAGCGCAGCTCGGCCAGGGCCGGGTCGTTCAGGCGCTGCTGGCCGTATTCGGAAGTCGGGCCGGGCAGTTCCTCGGTGTCGTTGCGTTCCAGGATCCAGGGCAGGCGCGGGGTGGACAGGCCGGCGCGGATGTCGATCTTCACGTCCGGGTCGGTGTAGGGGCCGGAGGTGTCGTAGACATAGATCGGCGGGTTCTTTTCCGAACCGAACATGGCGGGGGTGTCGGCCTGGCTGATCTCGCGCATGGGCACGCGGATGTCCGGGCGCGAGCCGGTCACGTAAATCTTGCGGGAATTCGGGAGAGGCTGGACGGCGGCCTCGTCGACGGTCGCCGTGGCGGACAGGAATTTCGGGTTGGCATTCATTTCGGCTCCTTTGCTTGATGACTCTTGGCTCGGAGCCAGCAAAGGAGGTTGCGGAAGAGGACGGACGGCGTGGAGGTGATACAGGGCCGTGGGTGCGTCATGCTGCCGGTTGCTTCCCTTCGCTGGCATTATCCAGATCAGGTTCAAGGGTATTTCTCACCCGGCTGCCAGAGCATGTGCTCCGGTGCCAGGACCCCTAGCGATGCGACGCGGGCTGCTTGCGCAGTCCTTGTCGTGGGCCGGATTCTACTCCAATTGGCTTGACGAACAAGGTTTCATTTCGGATGGGCTAGGTGTGCAGCGCAGCATTTTCACTCAGCCCAAGGATCGATCACTTGCAGACCCGGGAACTGAAAATCTTTGCGATTGCGGGTCACCATGGTCAGTCCGTGCACGAGTGCAGTGGCAGCCAAGAGGCTGTCAACTGCTGCAACCGGACGCCCCGCTTCTGCCTGAATGCGCCCCCATCGGTCTGCAACGACAACATCAATCGGCAAGATTCTTCCGGCAAAATAGGCGGGCAACTCAGTTTCCAGCCAATCTATCAAGCGCAACTTTGCAGGGCCCGGCGGCTTGTTATCGGCACCTTTTCGTATTTCGCCCATGGTGAGGACGCTCAGGTACAAGGTAGCCGGAGGTCTGCGCGCAAACCATTCCATGACCCGGGGATTGGGCTCGCGGCGACGCAGTTCAGACAGGACATTGGTGTCGAGCAGATAACTCAAAGGTCAACCTCCCTCGTCAGGCTGGTATCACGCTCGAATTCAACATCATCTGCATCGTAAAGCGGCGAACGCCGCATAAATTCGACCAAGGTCAAATCTGCGCCGCTGAGCCGCTCATAGTCGGCTTTCGACATGACTACCGCTACTGAGCGACCGTGCCAGGTGATTTCCTGCGGACCCGAGCGCTCCGTATCCCGCACCAGTTCCGAAAACTGAGCCTTGGCTTCTTGTATTTGCCATGTACGCATGAATACCTCCAATCTGACCAGACAGGTCAGATCATAGCAGCATTCGTTTGCAAACACCGCTGGCACCGGAATTCTTCGCCGGCTCGCGGCGACGTTTTAGGGGCTTTGTACTATCCGTCCCTTATAATGTTGGGTTTCGCAAAAACACACGTCAAATCATGGAATTAGCCAAGTCGTTCGAGCCTGCCGAGATTGAGAAATTCTGGCGCGAGGAGTGGGAAAAGCGCGGTTACTTCGCCGCCACCACCGACGCGGAGAAGCCCTCGTTTTCCATCCAGCTGCCGCCGCCCAATGTGACCGGCACCCTGCACATGGGTCACGCGTTCAACCAGACCATCATGGATGGCCTGACGCGCTACCACCGCATGCGCGGCTACAACACCGCCTGGATCCCCGGCACAGACCACGCCGGCATCGCCACCCAGATCGTGGTGGAACGCCAGCTGGATGCGCAGAAGGTCTCGCGCCACGACCTGGGCCGTGAAAAATTCGTCGAGAAGGTGTGGGAGTGGAAGGAAAAATCCGGCTCCACCATCACCGGCCAGATGCGCCGCATGGGCGCCTCCACCGACTGGGCCCGTGAATACTTCACGATGGACCCGAAGATGTCCAAGGCCGTCACCGAAGTCTTCGTGCGCCTCTACGAGCAAGGCCTGATCTACCGTGGCAAACGCCTGGTGAACTGGGACCCGGTGCTGGGCACCGCCGTCTCCGACCTGGAAGTGGTGTCGGAGGAAGAAGACGGCTCCATGTGGCACATCAAGTACCCGCTGGCCGATGGCAGCGGCCATATCGTGGTGGCCACCACCCGTCCGGAAACCATGCTGGGCGACGTCGCCGTGGCAGTGGACCCGACTGACGAACGCTACGCCGCGCTGGTGGGCAAGATGATCAAGCTGCCGCTGGTGGGCCGCGAGATCCCCATCATCAAGGATGAATACGTCGACAAGGAATTCGGCACCGGCTGCGTGAAGATCACCCCGGCCCACGACTTCAACGACTACCAGGTCGGCGCACGCCACAACTTGGAAATGATCAGCGTCTTCACCCTGAAGGCCACCATCAACGAGAATTCGCCCGAGAAGTACCAGGGCCTGGACCGCTTCGAGGCGCGCAAGCAGATCGTGGCCGACCTGGACGCGCTGGGCCTCCTGGAACTGGTCAAGCCGCACAAGCTGATGGTGCCGCGTGGCGACCGTACCGGCGTAGTGATCGAGCCGATGCTGACCGACCAATGGTTCGTCGCCATGAGCAAGCCGGCACCGGAAGGGACCTTCTTCCCCGGCAAGTCGATTGCCGAGACCGCGCTGGAAAAGGTTTCTTCGGGCGAGATCAAGTTCGTTCCCGAGAACTGGACCAACACCTACAATCAGTGGCTCAACAACATCCAGGACTGGTGCATCTCGCGCCAACTGTGGTGGGGCCACCAGATCCCGGCCTGGTACGACGAGGACGGCGGCATCTACGTTGCCCGCACCGAAGAAGAAGCAAAGAAGCAAGCCGGCGGCAAGGCCGTCAAGCGCGATGAAGACGTACTCGACACCTGGTTCTCCTCGGCGCTGGTGCCCTTCTCCACCCTGGGCTGGCCGGAAGAAACGCCGGACTACAAGCTGTTCCTGCCCTCGTCGGTGCTGGTGACGGGCTTCGACATCATCTTCTTCTGGGTGGCGCGCATGGTCATGATGACCACGCACTTCACCGGCAAGGTGCCTTTCGATACCGTCTATGTCCACGGCCTGGTGCGCGATGCCTCGGGCCAGAAGATGTCCAAGTCCAAGGGCAACACCCTGGACCCGATCGACCTGATCGATGGCATCGGCGTGGACGAGCTGGTGGCCAAGCGTACCGTGGGCCTGATGAATCCCAAGCAGGCGGCCAGCATCGAGAAGGCCACCCGCAAGGAATTTGCCGATGGCATCCCGGCCTTCGGCACCGATGCGCTGCGCTTCACCTTCGCCTCGCTGGCGACCCTGGGCCGCAACATCAACTTCGACCTGAACCGCTGCGAAGGCTATCGCAATTTCTGCAACAAGCTGTGGAACGCCACCCGCTTCGTGCTGATGAATACCGAAGGCCAGGACTGCGGTTTCGACGGCCACGAGAAGGGTGTCTGCGACAAGGAGAAGCTGCAATTCTCCAAGGCTGACCGCTGGATCGTGTCGCTGCTGCAGCGTACCGAGGCTGAAGTGGAAAAGGGCTTTGCCGACTACCGCTTCGACAATATCGCCACCGCGATCTACAAGTTCGTCTGGGACGAGTACTGCGACTGGTACCTGGAAATGGCCAAGGCCCAGATCCAGAGCGGCAACGAAGCGCAGCAGCGCGCCACACGCCGCACGCTCCTGCGCGTGCTGGAAAGCGTGCTGCGCCTGGCCCATCCGGTACTGCCCTTCATCACCGAACAGCTGTGGCAAAGCGTGGCCCCGCTGACCGATCGCAAGCCTGATCCGGCGGGCGACTCCATCATGCGCCAGGCTTATCCGCGCCCGGACCTGGACAAGATCGATGCCGAAGCCGAAGCCTGGGTTGCCCAGTTCAAGGCCTACACCGATGCCTGCCGCAACCTGCGCGGCGAGATGCAACTGGCGCCTTCCCTGCGCGTGCCGCTGATCGTGGAAGCCGCCGATGCGTCGGCAGTGGAATCCTTCCTGCCTTATCTGCAAGGCCTGGTGCGCCTGTCGGAAGCCACGGTAGTGGCGCAACTGCCCGAGTCGCCGGCACCGGTGGCCATCGTCGGCGAAGTCAAGCTGATGCTGAAGGTGGAAATCGACGTGGCCGCCGAGCGCGAACGCCTGGGCAAGGAAGTCACCCGCCTGACCGGCGAGATCGCCAAGGCCAACGGCAAGCTGTCCAACGAAAGCTTCGTGGCCCGTGCGCCAGAGGCGGTGGTGGCGCAGGAGAAGGAACGCGTCGCCAACTTCAGCGCTACGCTGGAAAAGGTGAAGGAACAGCTGGCCAAGCTGAAGTAAGCCGGCCTGTTTCTTGATGAAGCCGTCGTCCCTCACGGGGCGGCGGCTTTTGCTTTTTGTGCTTGCCTTGCGCGGCGGGCTTGTCTAGACTGGATCGAATAAATTAGAACAACCGTGCTTTTTTATGACATTCGACTTGATAACAGGAGACAAGCATGAACCGTATTTCCTCCCCTTCCCGCCTGGCCACGCTATCGCTGCTGGCCGCCACCCTGCTTTCCAGTGCAGCCGCCTGGGCCGATGGCTCGCCGGTGGGCTTGTGGAAAAGCATCGATGACGCCACCGGCAAGCCCAAAGCGCTCATCCGCATCAGCGAAAGCAACGGTGAACTGAGCGGCAAGATCGAAAAGCTCTTCCGTGCACCAGATGAAGACCAGAACCCGGTCTGCCAGAAGTGCGAGGGCGAGCTGAAGGACCAGCCGGTCATTGGCATGACCATCCTGTCGGGTCTGAAGAAGGATGGGGACGAGTACAACGGTGGACAGATCATCGATCCGGCCAATGGCAAGGTCTACAAGAGCAAGTTGTCAGTGGTCGATGACGGGCAAAAGCTCAATGTGCGCGGTTATGTCGGCATGCCGATACTGGGCCGCACCCAGACCTGGCTGCGGGAGCAGTAAGGCCGTTGCACTCAGGCCGGACGTGAAGCTTTGAGCACGTAACGGTCCAGCTCGCGGGCGAAGGCGCGACCGTCGCTGGCGCTGAAGGCGGCCGGGCCGCCGGTCTCGATGCCGCTGCTGCGCAGCTCTTCCATGAAATTGCGGGTGCTGAGGTGATGGCCGATGTTCTGGGCGGTATAAAGCTCGCCGCGAGGATTGAGCGCCAGTGCGCCCTTGGCCACCACATCGGCGGCCAGCGGGATATCGGCGGTGATGACCAGGTCGCCGGGCTCCACCTGGCGGGCGATTTCCTTGTCGGCCACATCGAAACCGGCAGGGACCACCAGGGATTTGATATAGCGCGAAGGAGGCGTACGCAATGGCCGGTTGGCCACCAGCGTCACGATGATCGTGGTGCGGTCGGCCACCCGGAACAGCATGTCCTTGATGACGCCCGGACAGGCGTCGGCATCGACCCAGATGGCCATCAGCGCGGCGTCGCCCGGTTCAGACGAAGGAAACGGTGAGGCCCGGCAGGGTCACGCCCGAGAAGGCCGTGGTCCAGGTCTGGCCCGGCTCGATGGGACAGGCGTCGGTCCAGGTGCCGGTCGTGATGATCTCGCCGGCCTGCAACTGGCGGAAGCGGCTCTGCTTCTGCAACAGCTGGTGCAGGTGCCACAGGGCATGCAGGGGGCTATCCATCTCGTCATTGCAGAAGCCGGCGGCGCGCAGCACGCTGGACGATTCCGTGTTGCAGGACAGGGAGACGCTGGCGCTGGCCAGGATCTGCGGCAGGTGGTGCCTGGTCGCCGAGGACAGCACATGCGGCTCGCCCACGATGAGCGTGCCATGCAGGCCGAAGGCGGCAATCGAATCGGCTACCGTGAATTCCCAGTTGGGGAAGGGACAGACCACAATCTCGAAACCATGCGCCATCCACTCCAGGCAATCGGCCAGCTCGATGAGCGAGGCCCCCGGTGCCGGGGTCTTGCCGAGCTTGAAGACGATCTCCGGTTCGATGCGCGGCTGCACCGCACCGGTCAGCGACTGCGCACCGTGGTTGTCTTCGGCAAAGCGTACCGTGGCGTCATACATCGGCGCCCAGGTCGGAATACGCGCTTCATCGATGATGCCGTAGCGCTCCCAGTTCTTGCGCACCACGAAACCGATTTTGCGGCCTATGGGCTGCTCGCCCTGGGCGACACGGATATTGCGGATGTTGTGGGCGATTTCGTAGGCGTCTTCCACCGACAAGGGTTCGGACTCGGAGATGCGCGGGATGATCCGGGACTGGGCGCGGGCATCCAGCAACTGATGCGCGTATCGAAGGGCTTGGCTCGACATTAGCATGGAGGGCTCACATCGAAAGATAGTGAATAGCTATCCATTGTCGATGACGATTAATTTTTGCACAAGCAAAAACTCGCTTTTATACGAGATCTGACAAAAATTTCATCAGATGGTGCTGCTCTGCGTCATGAAGTTTTTCAACTGCCGCAACAGTCGCGCCCGGCTTGAGAATGGCCGAGCTCAGCCGCCCCAGAGCTCACCATTCGGACCGGTTTGCGGTGCGGTCACGCCGAAGTGCTGGTAAGCCGCGCCGGTAGCGATGCGCCCGCGCGGGGTGCGCTGCAGGTAGCCCTGCTGGATCAGGTAGGGTTCCAGCACGTCTTCGATGGTGTCGCGTTCCTCACCGATGGCGGCCGCCAGGTTGTCCAGCCCGACCGGGCCGCCGCCGAACTTGAACAGCACCGCCTCCAGCAGCTTGCGGTCCATCAGGTCGAACCCGACCGGGTCGACGTCCAGCATGATCAGCGCGGCATCGGCCATCTCGCGGGTGATGCGGCCCTCACCCTTGACCTCGGCATAGTCGCGCACGCGGCGCAGCAGGCGATTGGCGATACGCGGCGTGCCACGGCTGCGGCGGGCGATTTCCAGCGCGCCTTCCTCGACGATGGGGGCGTTGAGCAAGCCGGCGCTGCGGGTCACGATGCGGGCCAGCTCGGGCGGGGTATAGAACTCCAGCCGGGCGACGATGCCGAAGCGGTCGCGCAGCGGATTGGTCAGCATGCCGGCTCGGGTGGTGGCACCCACCAGCGTGAAAGGCTGCAGGTCCAGGCGCACCGAACGGGCGGCCGGGCCTTCGCCGATCATGATGTCGATCTGGTAATCCTCCAGTGCCGGGTAGAGGATTTCCTCCACCACCGGCGACATGCGGTGGATCTCGTCGATGAAGAGCACGTCATTGGCTTCGAGATTGGTGAGCAAGGCCGCCAGGTCACCGGCGCGCTCCAGCACGGGGCCTGAGGTCTGGCGCAGGTTCACGCCCATTTCGCGGGCGATGATGTGGGCCATGGTGGTCTTGCCCAGGCCGGGCGGGCCGAACAGCAGGGTGTGGTCGAGCGGTTCGCCGCGCTTGCGGGCGGCCGAGATGAAGATTTCGAGCTGGGCACGCACCTTTTCCTGGCCGACGTACTCGTCCAGCTGCTTGGGCCGCAGCGCACGCTCGATGGCTTCCTCGTTGGCCGAAGCTGGAGTGGCGGAGATGATGCGCTGTTCGGAGAAATCGTCGGTCTGGATGCTCATGCTCTAATCCTTGTCTGCCTTTTGCCTGTGCATCAGCCCTTGGAGAGCGCCTTCAGGGCCAGCTTGATGCCGTCCGAGACGCTGCTGTCCTGGGGCACCTGCTTCATGGCCAGGGTCGCTTCCTTGTCCGAATAGCCCAGCGCCAGCAGGGCATTGAGGATGTCGGCCGAGGCATCGCTGTGGACCACGCCGGCCGCTGCGCCCAGATCGGCGCCGAGCTTGCCCTTCAGTTCCAGCAGCAGGCGTTCGGCGGTCTTCTTGCCGATGCCGGGCACACGCGTCAGGCGGCCTGCTTCCTGCAGGGTCACGGCCTGGGCCAGGTCGGCCACCGACATGCCCGAGAGAATGGACAGCGCCGTGCGCGCGCCCACGCCGGAAATCTTGATGAGCTCCTTGAACGTATTGCGTTCTTCGGCGGTCCCAAACCCGAACAGGATGTGGGCATCCTCGCGGATGGCCAGGTGGGTCAGCAGCGTGACCTTCTCGCCCAGGCCCGGCAGATTGTAGTAGGTGCTCATCGGCACGGCCACTTCATAACCGACGCCCTGGCAGTCAACCAGCAGGTTCGGGGGGATTTTTTCCAAAAGAATTCCGGAGAGGCGACCAATCATGGCGTCAGGGATGTGCGTGGGAGGCAGCTTCTGTGATAATCCCGCGATGATACAGCACTGTTCGGATAAACAGTATCCAAGCGCCCCCGTTGAGATGAAGACAAAGGAAAAACATGGCCGGCAGCGCCCTTTTTGCATTGATTGACGACATCGCCACCGTTCTTGACGATGTTTCCCTGATGACCAAGGTGGCCGCCAAGAAGACCGCCGGCGTGCTGGGCGACGACCTGGCCCTGAACGCCCAGCAGGTGGCCGGTGTACGGGCCGAGCGGGAACTGCCGGTGGTCTGGGCCGTCGCCAAGGGTTCGTTGAAGAACAAGGCCATCCTGGTGCCGGCGGCACTGGCCATCAGCGCCTTCATCCCCTGGGCGGTGACGCCGCTGCTGATGCTGGGCGGTGCCTTCCTCTGTTTCGAAGGCTTCGAGAAGCTGGCCCACAAGTATCTTCCGCACGAGGAAGAACATCATGAAGTCGCCGCCAGGACCGACGACGACATCGACCCGCTGGTCTACGAGCAGGAAAAGATCAAGGATGCCGTGCGCACCGACTTCATCCTTTCAGCCGAGATCATCGCCATCACCCTGGGCACGGTCGCCGGTGCACCGCTACAGCAGCAGATCACGGTGCTGGTCGGCATCGCACTGATCATGACGGCGGGGGTCTACGGACTGGTGGCCGGCATCGTCAAGCTCGATGACGGTGGCCTCTACCTGGTGCAGCATGCGGGCGCGAGCGCCTGGGGACGCTTCAAGGCCGGTATCGGACGGGCAGTCCTGGCGGCCGCGCCAAAGATGATGCGCAGCCTGTCGGTGATCGGCACGATTGCCATGTTCATGGTCGGTGGCGGCATCCTGACGCATGGCCTGCCCTTCGCGCATCACGCCATCGAGGCGGCGGCGCACGCCGTGGAGGGTATCGCGGTAGTCGGGCCGGTCTTCGGGGCGATCACTCCGGCGGTCTTGAATGCCGTCTTCGGCGTAGTCGCCGGTGCAGTGGTGCTGGTAGTCGTGAAGCTGGTGCAGCGCGTGCTGTCCCTCTTCAACAAGCAAGCCTAACCGACCAGACGCCCGCCGCGCATGCGGATGCCCTTGCGCGCCAGCGCCGGGGCCAGCGCGCCAAGGTCCGACAGGACCCCTCCCCCATGCGCATGGCAGATCGCCACGCCCAGCGCATCGGCGGCATCGGTGCCCGGCAAACCGGGCAGCTTCAGCAGCCGCGCCACCATCTCCTGCACCTGCGCCTTCTGGGCGCGTCCATGGCCGGCTACGGCTTGCTTGACCTGCAGGGCCGTATATTCGGCGACCGCCAGGTCGGCGGCCACCAGCGCGCAAATGGCCGCACCGCGCGCCTGCCCCAGCAGCAGTGTGGATTGCGGATTGACGTTGACGAACACTTTTTCGATGGCGGCGCAGTCCGGCGCATAGGACCTCACCACTTCGCCAACACTGGCCAGGATCACCTTCAGGCGTGAAGGCAGGTCGCCGTCCGGGGTCTTGATGGTGCCGGATGCGATATAGGAGAGCGTGTTGCCCTGCTTGTGGATGACCCCGAAACCGGTGGTGCGCAAGCCAGGGTCGATACCGAGGATTTTCATGCCCGCCAGTCTAACCGATCAGGCGGGCATCTCGCGTCAGAACAAGACGCCCTGCCCCGGATCCGGCATTTTCTGGCGTGGCGGGCGCCGGGCGGTCGACGGCAGGCCGCTCTTGCGCGAACCGTGCCTGTCCTGGATGGCGTCGGCTTCCGCCAGCGCAGTACTGCTGCTGCGCTGGCCGTAGAGGGCATCCTTGGCGTGCTTGAGCGCCGTCTTCTCATCCACGATGGGATCGGGATAAGCCGCCGTGCCGAATTCCGGCACCCAGCGCCGCACGTACTCGCCCAGCGGATCATGATCGCGCGCCTGCTTGGCCGGTGAATAAATGCGCAGCGTGTTGATGCCGGTGGTGCCGGACTGCATCTGCATCTGACTCCAGTGAATGCCCGGTTCAAAATCCAGGAACTGCCGCGCCAGGAACAAGCCCGGCGCGCGCCAATGCAGCCACAGGTGATAGGCGGCAAAGCTGACCAGCATGGCGCGCATGCGGAAGTTGAGCCAGCCGGTGGCGCACAGCTGGCGCATGCAGGCGTCGATCATGGGATAACCGGTTCGGCCTTCGCACCAGGCATCGAAACGCGCCTGCGCCTCCACGCCCCACGGACCGCCATCACCGGGGCGCAAGCCATCCAGCGAACGCGCGACGTTGCGCCATTCGATATCAGGCTGGTCTTCCAGCTTCTGCATGAAGTGGCAATGCCAGCGCAGGCGGCTGGAGAAGCCGCGCAGGCCATAGGCCAGCTCGCGGTCGGCAGTGTGCTCGATGGCCAGCTCGGTGGCCTGATGCACGCTGCGCATGGAAATGGTACCGAAGGCCAGATGCGCGCTGAGTCGGCTGCAGGCGTCGGGTGCGGTCAGCGGACTGGACATGCCGCGCCGGTAATCCCGTGCGCCACCACCGAGAAAGGCGCGCAGGGTGTCCCACGCTGCGGCCTCGCCGGCAGGCGGTTGCAGACGGACTTCGGGCAAACCCAGTTCGGTCAGCGTCGGCAGACGGTCCGGCTGCATGCCCGCAGGCGCGCGCAAGCCGACAGGATTGCCCACCTGCGGCGCCTCCATGCGCCGCACCCAGCGCGCAGCCCAGCCATCGCGGCTGCGCAGGCGCCGCACCACGCCGGTCTGCGGCCACTCCAGCCATTGCACGCCCTGGATGCGGCACCAGCGATTGACCGAGATATCGCGCGCATAGCTCCACGCCGGGCCGGTTTCTTCATGGCTGAACAGATGGGTGACACCCCATGCACGGCGCAAGGACTCCAGCACCTGCACCGCCTCGCCCACCCGCACCAGCAGCGGCAGTCCGCACCGCTGCAATTCCCGCTGCAAGGGCGTCAGCGAACGCAGCAGGAAATCCACATGGCGCGGATCGCATTCAACACTCTGCAACCACGCGGGCTCGATGATGAAGACCGCGAAGGCGCGCTCGCACTGCGCAGCCTCGGCCAGCGCCGCATGATCGCGCAAGCGCAGGTCGCGCTTGAACCAGACCAGGCCGACAGCCACGTCAGCCTCTTTCGCGGCGGCGCTCCAGGCGCACCACCAGCCGCTGCACGGCCGGGCGTACCTGCAGGAAAGCGCGATAGCTGCGTTCCATCAGCCACAACATGCCGGGCAGGCGCGCCAGCCGGGCCAGCCAGCGCCAGCCCGGCAAGCTCGCCCACAACTGGACGAAGGCTTCGGCACCGCTGAAGACCACACCATCGCTTCGACGCACGTGAAAGCGCGCCAGTAACTGCGCGCGCGTGAACCCTGCCGGAAGATCGGCCGGGGACACGTCGGTACGGCTGATATCGCAAAAGCGCAGGGGAGCCTCCTGCGCACCACGCTGGTAGAGGCTGATCTCGCGCCGGCACAGCGGACAGGCGCCATCGTAGAGCACGGTCAGTTCGTCCCGTGACTGGGGATCGGCATCAGCCATCGCGCCGCTCCCTGTGCTCGGTGCGCGCCAGCAGCTCGGCAGCCGTCTGCAGACCTTGGGTACTGCGGCGCCACCATTGCGTGAACAGGTCACTGGGCTTGTCCACCACAGGGAACAGGTCCGGCGGCGCCACACACTGCGCCCACAGCGGCAGCCAGGGCGCAAGATGCGGATCGGCCAGGCAACGCACGCTGCGCGCCGCCTTGAGCGCGCGCCCGACGGTGGCGGCATCGCCATGCCAGCACAGCGGCGTGAGCTCACGCATGCGCGCTCCCACGAAGGCCCAGCGACGCTGGTCCCAGGGCCACAGCAGATGGAAGTCCGAGAGATAAAGACCGACCACTACCGTATCGGGCGACAGATCGGTGGGCAACTCGCCCAGGCTCCATGGATGAACCAGCCAGACATCTCGTCCGGCCACGGCGTCAGGCTCGGGCGCAATGCTGCCCAAATATTCAGGTGGCATTGACAGCAGTGCCGGCTCCTTGCAGCGCTCCCGCATGCGCTGGGCCGGTTCGGCCGCCACCGGGTCGGGATGGAGCGCAATTTCGCCTAAAGCTTCATAGGAGGTATCTACCACCGTACCCGGGCTGTGCCATTCGGACGGTGCGTATTTGGCCACGTTCTCGGCATTGAAAAGATAGGGCTTGTGACTGCCGGTACCGGCCACCCACTGCCAGCTCAGGTGATTGCTGGCCAGGTCGCCATCCAGCAGATGGCCGACCATCCAGTCTGCACCGGCGCGCCAATGGACCTTGCGCAGATGCACCACGTAGCTGGCCAGCCACATGCGCGCGTGATTGTGCAGGCTCCCGGTGGCATACAGGGTGCGCACGGCCTGGTCGATGACGGGCAGGCCGGTGGCGGCTTCGCGGATGTCGGCCGGCAGCTCGCGGGCGTAAGCCGACTCCGGCAGTGGCCCGGCGTGCAGCGAATCGAAGATGCGCGCCCCGCGCCGCGCCCACACGTAGCGATAGAAGGCGCGCCAGCCCAGCTCGTAGACGAACTTGTGCTGCACATCCAGCGCCTGTCGGCTGCATACCCCGGCCAAGACCTCGCGCAGACTGACCAGGCCGTGCGTGAGATAGGGCGACAGCCCGGTCACGGCACCGTCGAGACTGTTGCGGGTGCGTGCGTAAGCCCCCGGTCGCACGGCGGCAATGCGTTCGCGCGCGGCGGCCAGGGTCGGCAGCAAGGGCAGCAAGGCCAGGGGCTGGGCCAGCCGGTCTACGGGGGCGGGGGAAGCAGCGGGACAGTCTTCCGGGGAAGGCATATCCAGGATCAGGTCGAATTGATGTTTGCGGTACATGGCTCGACTCCTCAAAGACCAGGATGGACGCGCTTGCGGCGACAGGCTTGAGAACAGTATCGGACCTCCTCCCAGTTCTTCGCCCAGGCGCGCCGCCAGGTCATGGGCAGGCCGCACACGACGCAGGGCTTGCTGGGCAAGTGCGCCTTGTTGCCGCGATGTCCGCTGATCTGGCTTTTGGGTTTCATGACGCAGAATTGTACCGAATAAATGCGTCACACTTGACTCATGACGCAGATTTAGCATCTATAATCTGTGTCAAATATGATTCATAGGAGGAAGCCATGAGCCTTGCCAATTCGACCACGCCCGCCACGTCCCCTGCCGCGGCCGCGGACAAACCCGCCGGTGAAGCCTTGCGCCGCACGGGCGCGGTGGCCCGCATGCTGCGCATGCCGGTCGCCACACTGCGGGTGTGGGAGCGCCGCTATGCCCTGACCCAGGGCAAGCTCTCCCCCAGCGGTCAGCGACTGTATTCGGAAGCCGACGTACGGCGTCTGGCGCTGATCCGGCAGTTGACTGAACTGGGTCACGCCATCGGCAGTCTGGCGGGGCTGGACATGGATCAGCTCCAGCAGGTCGCCGCCACCCACGCCGAACTGCACGCCGCGCGCCCCACGCCGCCGGAGGCAGCGCAGGGCCAGTGGCGGCTGGCCGTGATCGGCTCTACCCTGGCGCAGCGCCTGGACAAACCGGGTCTGCTGCAACGGCTGGGGCGGCCGCTGCAATTGCTGGGCCCGTTCGAAAACATCGAGCAGGCGGCCATGGCCTTGAAGCGGGAGGAAGTCGATGCCCTGCTGCTGCATGAGCCGCAATTGCACGCCGGCTGGCTGGGCGCGCTGGAGAGTTCGGCGCCGGCCCTGAGCGGGCTGCCGATGGCGGTACTGTACGGTTTTGCCAGCGAGGCCGTGTGCGAGACCCTGGCGGCGGTCGGCATCAGCCTGCTGCGCGCGCCCCAGCCGGACGTGGTGATCCTGCAATGGTTGCGCGGCCTGGCGGCGCTGTCTTCACCGGGGCGTGATGCGTCAGGCGAGGACAAGTCCCTGCCACCGCGCCGCTGGGATGACAACCAACTGATCGCCTTCGCCAACCAGTCCACCACGGTGGCCTGTGAATGCCCGCGCCACGTGGCCGAATTGCTGATGCAGCTGTCGCAGTTCGAGCGCTACAGCGCCCAGTGTGCCAACCGCAACGTGGCCGACGCGCAATTGCATCAATACCTGCAACAGCTGACCTCGGAATCACGCCAGCGTTTTGAAGCAGCCATGACGCGAATTGCCCTGCATGAAGGATTCATCACCGAGGACAGTTGAAACCGGCCTGGCACGGCGCACGCGGCACCAACAAAAACGCCCGGCATGAAGCCGGGCGTCGTTTTTGCAGCAAGCCGCAATCAGTGACGGAAGTGACGGGTGCCGGTCAGCAGCATGACGACATCGCGCTCATTGGCGGCATCGATGACTTCCTGGTCGCGCATGGAGCCACCCGGATGGATGACGCAGGTCGCGCCGGCATCAACCACCACGTCCAGGCCATCGCGGAACGGGAAGAAGGCATCCGAGGCCACGGCCGAACCGGCCAGGGTCAGGCCGGCATTCTGCGCCTTGATGGAAGCGATGCGGGCCGAATCGATGCGGCTCATCTGGCCCGCGCCCACGCCCAGGGTCATGCCATTGCCGCAGAAGACGATGGCGTTGGACTTGACGAACTTGGCCACGCGCCAGGCGAACATCAGGTCCTGCAATTGCTGCTGGGTCGGCTGCTTCTTGCTGACCACCTTCACATCGGCCAGCAGCACGTTCTTGGCATCCGGCGACTGCACCAGCAGGCCGCCACCGACGCGCTTGAAGTCATAGCCGTTCAGGCCCGTGCCCAGCGGGATTTCCAGCAGGCGCACGTTCTGCTTGGCCGCGAAGATCTGCCTGGCCTCGGCGCTGAAGGACGGGGCGATCAGCACTTCCAGGAACTGCTTGGCCACGGCTTCGGCTGCGGCAGCGTCCACTTCGCGGTTGAAGGCGATGATGCCGCCGAAGGCCGAGGTCGGGTCGGTCTGCAGGGCCTTGCTGTAGGCTTCCAGCGGGTTGGCGCCGATGGCTACGCCGCAGGGATTGGCGTGCTTGATGATGACGCAGGCAGCTTCCGTGGCCGGATCGAAGCTCTTGACACATTCCCAGGCGGCATCGGCGTCGGCAATGTTGTTGAAGGACAGTTCCTTGCCTTGCAACTGGGTGTAGTTGGCCAGGGCGCCATCGACCTTCTTGATGTCGCGATAGAAGGCGGCGCTCTGGTGCGGGTTCTCTCCATAGCGCATGTCCTGGACCTTCTCGAAGTGAAGATTCAGGGTGGCTGGGTAGGCGCTGCGCGTGCTGTGCTGCTTGTCTTCACCCAGCGAGGTGAAGTAATTGGTGATGGCGCCATCGTATTGCGCGGTGTGGGCGAAGACCTTCTTGGCCAGCGCGAAACGCTTTTCGTAGGGCAGGTCGCCGCCGGACTTCAGCTCGGCCAGCACGCCTTCATAGTCGGTCGGATCGCAGATGACGATGACGTCCTTGTGGTTCTTGGCCGAAGAACGCAGCATGGCCGGGCCGCCGATGTCGATGTTCTCGATCGCGTCTTCCAGCGAGCACTCGTCCTTGGCCACGGTCTGCTGGAACGGGTACAGGTTCACCACCACCATGTCGATGGTGGGAATGCCGTGCTGTTCCAGAGCGGCGACGTGCTCGGGGAAATCGCGACGGGCCAGGATGCCGCCATGGACCTTGGGATGCAGCGTCTTCACGCGGCCATCCAGCATTTCCGGGAAACCGGTGTAGTCGGCCACTTCGGTGACCGGCACGCCATTGTCGGCCAGCAGCTTGGCGGTGCCGCCGGTGGACAGGATGTTGACGCCCATGGCAGACAGCGCGCGCGCAAAGTCGAGCACGCCTGCCTTGTCGGATACGGAAATGAGTGCTTGTTTGATCATGGTAGGCAAGACTGGTAAGGAAAAGGAAACCTGAAAAACCGTGGAAGGAAGCGGCATCCGCACCCCATCCCGACGCCCCCGATGTGGCGCCGGCATGGTCGGTGACGGCTACAGCAGGCCGTGTTGCTGCAGCTTCTTGCGCAGCGTGTTGCGGTTGATGCCGAGGATCTCGGCGGCCTGGGACTGGTTGCCCTCGGCGCGCGCCATCACGGTCTCGAAGACCGGTTTTTCGACCGTGGCCAGCACCATGTCGTAGACATTGGTCGGTAGCTGTTCACCCAGATCCCGGAAATATTTTTCCAGGCTCTTCTTGACGACATCCTCGATACTTTCTTTGCTCATTGCTTTGTTGCTTCTGTTCTTGTCGGCGCCGCCTCGCAGGCTTGAATGCGCCATTTCCCCTGGGCGCGATCGTGCGTGGCGATGCCGTATTGTTGATCAATTGCGCCCGCCGTTGCCGCTCGCGCCGGCGCATCCGATACCCTGTCCTGTGGTGCTGTCCTGCCGTGCTGCTTCAGGCGGCCAGCGGCACCTCGTCGGCCAGTCCGTATTGCAGGCGATCGCCATGCACGGTCTGGTCGGCAAAGAATTGCCGTACTGCCTGCAACTGCTGGCCGCAGTCTTCGATGCGGTTCATGCTGCGGCGGAAAGTCTCACCGCCCGGCAGGTCGCGCACATACCAGCCGATGTGCTTGCGTGCCGTGCGCACGCCCAGGTAGTCGCCGTAGAAGGCGTAGTGGGCTTGCAGGTGTTCCTCCATCAGGTGCGCCACTTCGGTCACCAGCGGCGCCGGCAGGTGTTCGCCGGTACGCAGGAAGTGATCGATCTCGCGGAAGATCCAGGGGCGTCCCTGGGCGGCGCGACCAACCATGACGGCATCAGCCCCTGTGATGCGCAGGACCTCGCGCGCCTTCTCGGGGGTGGTGATGTCGCCATTGGCCACCACCGGGATCGTCACGGCGGCCTTCACGGCCGCGATGGTGTCGTACTCGGCTTCACCGCTGTAGCCGTCGGCCCGGGTGCGGCCGTGCAGGGTCAGCATGGCGATACCGGCGGCTTCGGCGCGGGCGGCGATCTTGAGGGCGTTCTTGTTGGCGCGGTCCCAGCCGGTGCGGAATTTCAGGGTCACCGGCACATCTACCGCCGACACCACCGCGTCCAGGATGCGCGCCACCAGGTCCTCGTCCTGCAGCAGAGCCGAACCGCACCAGCTGTTGCAGACCTTCTTGACCGGGCAGCCCATGTTGATGTCGATGATCTGCGCACCGCGCTCAACGTTGTACTTGGCGCAATCGGCCAGCATGACCGGATCGGCCCCGGCGATCTGCACCGCCTTGGGTTCCATCTCGCCATCGTGGTTGATGCGACGCGAGGTCTTCTCGCTCTGCCACAGCCGCGGATCGGACGCCGCCATTTCGGACACGGCATACCCTGCCCCCAGCTGCTTGCACAGCTGACGGAACGGACGGTCGGTCACACCCGCCATGGGGGCGACGAACACGTTGTTGCGCAGGGAATAGGGCCCAATGTTCACGACGTGGATCAGGGGGAGGTTCGAGGAAGGGCGCTATTTTAGCGCGATTGCCAGCCTCGCCCAACAAGAATCGGGCGCGGTTACATCTTTGGGGCTGATTATTTATTGGGCAGGAGGGACTGTTGGCGAAATGCCAATGTCACGTATCAGCGGACAGGAAAACCAACAAACCGCCAAGATCAAACGACCGGAAAGATACCTCCCGGCAATAGTGCAGCTCAACGATCCACCTCATCCAGCGTCTCCCGCTGGAGATGCCCGATCTCGCCCCAGGAGCGGATGTAGGCGCGTTCGCCGTCCCAGTGCAGGCGGTTCACGCTGGCATTGAAGATGTCGAAGGTGCGCGGCTGGGCGAAGCAAGTCTGACTGGCCCAGTGATGCACGCACTCCAGCACGCCGCCATGCGTGACGATGGCCACCTTGCGATAGCGGCCCGAGGCCAGCACGCGCTGCACCGCCGCGACAGAACGTTCATAGAATTCGCGCATGGTCTCGGCGATGCGCTCACCGGCGGGATAACGAAAGTCCGGTTCGCGAGCCTTCCACTGGCGATAAGCCTCGGGATAGCGCACCTCGATCTCGGTATGGCGCAGCCCCTCGAAGGCGCCATAGCAGCGTTCGCGCAGACCGGCATCGATCTGCACCGCCAATCCCGCCACCCCCGCCACGGCCTGGGCGGTATCGCGCGCACGCTGCAGGTCGCTGGCGAAGACGGCATCGATGCCCTCCCCCGCCAGCGCCTCGCCCAGCGCCAGCACCTGACGCTGGCCGGCCTCATTCAAGCCGATGTCGATATGCCCTTGCAGGCGCTTGTCCACGTTCCAGTCGGTTTCGCCGTGGCGGATCAGCAGGATCTCGGTCATGCTTCAGTTCAGCTGCGCGGGACCGCGTTGGGGTTGAGGGTGTACAGGCCGGTGATCGAAGCCTGCTCCAGCACGTGATCACGCAATGCGGTCAGGACCACCGATCCTTCCAGGTTGCCGGCTACCGGCAGCTGTTCCACGTCCAGTGCATAGAGGGTGAAAATGTAGCGGTGCACCAGCGCATCGTTCCACGGCGGGCAGGGGCCGTCATAGCCGAAGTAGTCGCCGCGCATGTCGCCGTCCCCGGCGAACCAGCCGGTGTAGTCGTTGATGCCCTGGCGCGCCCCCGGCATGACCTCGCCCAGCACCGCCGGCCCCGGCTTGCCACGGGCGGTCACGCCGTTGCTGAACTGGCCGGCCTTGATCTGGCTGACATTGGCAGGAATGTCGACCAGCGTCCAGTGATAGAAATCAACGCGCGGCAGCTCCAGCGGCACGGTCTTGCCTTCCTGGTTCACGTCGTCGCCGCGCGAAGGCACGTCAGGATCGTGCACCACCAGCGCCAGCGACTTGGTGCCGGCCGGCAGATCACTCCACGCAAAGTGCGGATTGCGATTGGAAGACAACGCCACGTGGGTCTTGGGGTCCATCACCGCAAAGGCGAATTCGCCGGGGATGTTGGCACCGTCCTTGAAAGAATCGCTCCAGAATTTCATATCACCTCCTAAAAGTAAGGCCACATTCAACACGCATTACGGATCCATTTGGGGACGCGCCGCCCGGCTTCAATGCCGGGTCTGGATTTATTGAGCAAGGTTCATATCGGCAGCCGGGGCCTTGGGCTTGATCTGCAGCCAGAAGCTCACCGGACCGTCGTTAATGAGCGATACCTTCATATCGGCTCCGAAGCGCCCTGTTCCGACCCGCTCCTGACCATGCCGCACGCGCGCCTGCGCCACGAAGTGATCGAACAGCTGCCGCCCGAGTTCCGGCGCCGCAGCAGGCGTGAAGGAGGGGCGCGTGCCTGAATTGGTATCGGCCGCCAGCGTGAATTGCGGGATCAGCAGCAAGCCGCCTTGCACATCGGCCACACTGCGATTCATCTTGCCGGCCTCGTCGCTGAAGACGCGATAGGCCAGCAGCTTCTTCAGGAGGGCGTCAGCTTCGGTCGGGGTGTCGTGGCGCTCGGCGCAGACCAGCACCATGAGCCCGGTGCCGATGCTGCCCAGCGTCTGGCCATCCACCACCACCGAGGCCTGGCTGACCCGCTGCAAGAGAGCGATCATGCGCGCTCCAGCTTACGCCAGGGTGACGCGGGCGAACTTGCGCTTGCCCACTTGCACCACGCACTGGCCGGCCTCGACCTTCAAACCCTTGTCGCTGATGACGGTGCCGTCGATACGCACACCGCCCTGCTCCACCATGCGCAGCGCCTCCGAGGTGGAGGCGCACAGGTTGGCCTGCTTCAACAACTGGCCGATGCCCAGCGGCGCGCCCGACAGCGAGACTTCCGGGATGTCGTCCGGGATGCCGCCCTTGGAACGGTTGACAAAGTCGGCCAGCGCATCTTCGGCGGCCTGCTGCGAGTGGAAGCGGGCCACGATTTCCTGGGCCAAGGCCACCTTGATGTCACGCGGATTCTTGCCGGCTTCGACATCAGCCTTGAAGCCGGCGATCTCGGCCATGGAACGGAAAGACAGCAGCTCGTAGTAGCGCCACATCATCACGTCGGAAATGCTCATCACCTTGGCGAACATGGTGTTGGCCGGTTCGGTGATGCCGATGTAGTTGCCCTTGGACTTGGACATCTTTTCCACGCCGTCCAGGCCTTCCAGGAGCGGCATGGTCAGGATGCACTGGGGCTCCTGGCCGAAGTCCCTCTGCAGTTCGCGGCCCACCAGCAGGTTGAATTTCTGGTCGGTGCCGCCCAGTTCCAGGTCGGACTTCAGGGCCACCGAGTCATAACCCTGCATCAACGGGTAGAGGAATTCATGCACCGAAATCGGCGTACCTTCCTTGAAGCGCTTGGTGAAGTCATCACGCTCCATCATGCGCGCCACGGTGTAACGCGAAGCCAGCTGGATCATGCCACGGCTACCCAGGGCGTCGCACCATTCGGAGTTGTAGCGGATCTCGGTCTTGCTCGGATCCAGCACGAGACTGGCCTGGGCGAAATAGGTCTTGGCGTTGACCTCGATCTGCTCGCGCGACAGCGGCGGACGGGTGGCGTTGCGACCGGACGGGTCGCCGATCATGGAGGTGAAGTCACCGATCAGGAAGATCACCTGGTGGCCCAGGTTCTGCAGCTGGCGCATCTTGTTCAACACCACGGTGTGCCCCAGGTGCAGGTCGGGCGCGGTCGGATCCAGACCCAGCTTGATGCGCAGCGGCTGGCCGCTTTGCTCGGCGCGCGCCAGCTTTTGCGCGAATTCGCTTTCGATGAGCAGCTCATCGATGCCGCGCTTGGTAATGGCCAGCGCCTCCTGCACCTTGTCGGTGAGGGGCAGGCGGGAAGGGGCTGCAGACGTGGCAGCAGAAGCAGCAGCGGAGGTGGACTGATCGGCGTTCATCGATATAACTAAAAAATAGGCTTTTGTAGGACAGGACCGCTAAACCGTGTTGCTATAATTCCGACTTTCGTTTTTTCTGCCCAGCGCCAGGACGCGGCCTCAGAAGCTCAGCAGCAGAAAAAGCGTATCGACCCGTAGGCGATGTTTCGCGGGCGCAACACGGTGGGGGACAGGAAACGCCGCATTGCAGCCATACCCGCCATCCGCCACGGAAACGCCAGATTTTAACGTATTCGGTTTGCATGTTCCCACAAGATAAACTCAAGCACCTCTCGTCCCTGTGCTTCTCCGTGTTGCAGTCCTGCCACCACAAAGTCGCCGCCTCCTCGCCCAAGACCCGCATCATTGGCGCCAGCGCCCTGTTCCTGGCCGCCTTCACCATCGGTGCCGCCGGTTTCGCCCCGGCCGAGCCGGACCTGCGCGATGCCCCGGTCAACCCGATCTCCAAGGAACTGGCCCTGCCCAATCTGCAACAGCAGATCAGCGCGCTGGAAGAACGCTCGCAGTATTACGTCAACGAAGAGAAGGTCCGCAGCGGCGACACCCTGGCCACCCTGCTCAACCGTCTGGGCGTGGATGACGACGAGGCCACCGCCTTCATCAAGTCCGATACCCTGGCGCGCACGGTGATGCAGTTGCGTCCCGGCAAGCGCGTGGTGGCACAGACCGATGACAACGGCGAGCTCGTCAAGCTCTCCGCCACCCTGGACGACGGCAGCGATACCCCCAAGAACCTGGTGATCTCGCGCCACGACGGCAAGCTCACCGCCCAAGCCCAGCCCGCCGTGCTGGAGCGCCGCGTGGAAATGCGCGCCGGCATCATCTTCTCTTCGCTCTTCGCCGCCACCGATGCGGCCCAGATCCCGGACGCCATCGCGATGCAGCTGGTGGACATGTTCGCCACCAACATCAACTTCGCCTCCGACCTGCGCCGTGGCGACCGTTTCAACGTGGTCTACGAGACCTACTACCAGAACGGTGACCTGGTGCGCACCGGCCGCGTGCTGGCCGGTGAATTCGACAATGCCGGCAACCGCTACCAGGCCGTCTGGTTCAGCGACCCGGCCAGCAAGACCGGCGGGGGCGGCTACTATGCCTTCGATGGCAAGTCGCTGAAAAAAGCCTTCCTGAAGTCGCCCCTGGCCTTCACGCGTATCTCTTCCGGTTTCTCGATGCGCCTGCATCCCATCCTCGGCAAGTGGAAGCAGCACACCGGCGTGGACTTTGCCGCGCCGACCGGTACCCCCATCCATGCCGCAGCCGACGGTGTGATCGATTTCGTCGGCCAGCAGAATGGCTACGGCAACATCGTCGTCATCAAGCACTGGGGCGGCTACTCCACCGCCTACGGTCACATGAGCCGTTTCGCGCCCAACATCAAGAAGGGCATGAAGGTCAGCCAGAATGACGTGATCGGCTTCGTCGGCATGACCGGCTGGGCCACCGGCCCGCACCTGCATTACGAGTTCCGCGTCAACAACCAGCCGCGCAATCCGCTGTCGGTGGACGTGCCCAACACCCAGGCCCTGACGGGACCGCAAATGCAGCGCTTCCGTGCCGTGGCGGCCGAGATGCAGCATCGCATGGCCATGCTGCGCGTGCCGGGTGCGCCCGATGTGAAGCTGGCGACCATCAAATAAGCCGGGGCTGTCCGATATCCCCTGCCAGGGCGGCGCTGTAGAATCAGCGGCCGCCCTTTTCTTTTTCTGTCCTTGCCCGCCATGAACGATTCTTCCCAGTTGTATATCGGCCTGATGTCCGGCACCAGTCTCGACGGTGTCGATGGCGTGCTGGCCGCCTTCGACGGCCAGGCCGTGTCGGCCACGCTGGCAGCAGCCTACGTACCCTTCCCCGCACATCTGCGCGCCGACCTGATGGCCCTGCAAGCCGCCGGTCCCAACGAGATCGAGCGCGAAGCCCTGGCCGCCAATGCGCTGGCAGTGCATTACGCCGACTGCGTGGCGCAACTGCTGCTGCAGGCCGGCAAGTCGGCAGCCGATGTGCGCATGGTGGGGGTGCATGGACAGACCATCCGCCATCGTCCCGAACTGGGGTTCACGCGCCAGAGCAACAATGCCGCCCTGCTGGCCGAACTGTGCGCCATCGATGTGGTCGCCGATTTCCGCAGCCGCGACGTCGCCGCCGGTGGCCAGGGCGCACCGCTGGTACCAGCCTTCCATCGCGCCCTCTTCGGTGATGCGACCCAGTCGCGGGTGGTGGTCAACATCGGCGGTATCGCCAACATCAGCATCCTGCCGGCCGATGAAGAAGGGGCTTACGGTTTCGATACCGGTCCCGGCAATGCGCTCATGGATGGCTGGATCCATCTGCACCAGCAACGCCCCTACGACGCCAATGGTCACTGGGGCGCCTCCGGCCAGGTCCATGCGGGACTGCTGGCGCAATTGCGCGATGAAGACTTCTTCCGCGCAGCACCGCCCAAGAGTTCCGGACGCGACCTGTTCCACCTGGACTGGCTGCAGGCAGCGCTACTGCGCACCGGCGCAGCGCTCGCCCCGGAAGATGTGCAGGCCACCCTGGCCATGCTCACCGCCAGCACCATTGCCGAGGCCATCCTGGCCCATGCACCTGCGGCCCGACAGGTCTATGTCTGCGGAGGCGGCGCCGAGAATGCCCTGCTGATGCGCTTGTTGCAGCAGCAGTTGCAGGACCGTGCGATCGTGCAGTCGACGGCAGTACTGGGCGTGGCCCCGCAACATGTGGAAGCGCTGGCTTTCGCCTGGCTGGCGCGCCGCTTCGATCTGCGACTGCCGGGCAATCTGCCGGCAGTGACCGGCGCGCGCGGCTTGCGGGTACTGGGTGCGCTCTACCCGGCCTGAACCGATATCGCAGAAACGACGAAGCCGTCCGGTGCAGCATCGGACGGCTTCGTTTTATTATTTATTCTATTTTTCATTTTTCATTTTATTTCGATACCGATCAGTTCGGTATCAAAATAAAAATCGCCATTTGCAATTTGTAATTAGTAATTAGTAACGGCTGATACGACCGTTATCCAGTCGCACGCGGTCGCCCACGCGGAAGTCGGTATTGTCTTCCTGCGCAAAGGTCTGCAAGGAACCGTCACTCATGCGCACGCGGATGTTGTAGACCGGATGAGCTGCTGCGCTGTTGCGTTGGACCTGGTTACCCGCATACGCGCCACCGGCCGCACCGGCTACGGTCGCCAGCACACGGCCGGTGCCGCCACCTACCGCGTTGCCCAGCAAACCACCCGCCACGCCACCCACCACTGCACCGGCCACGCCGCTGCTTTCCTTGTGGGTGACTTCGATGGCTTCCACCACGCCGGTACCGGAATAGGCTGCCACCCGTTCATAGTTCTGCGAGGTGGACGCAGCGCCGTAAGGCGCTTGCTGCGGACTGGCGCAGCCGATCAGCAGGCCGGCGAAACTGGCGCTGACCACGGCCAGCGAAACATAATGATGACGGATGGACATGCGATTCTCCTGTGCGGCAATGCGATGGATAGTGTGCACAGTGTGCCGCGCCTGGTGCGCGCGCGGCATCGGAGAAGCCCGGCAATGCGTGTCGGAAGAATGAGGACGTCGCCGTCAGCAGACAGTCAATTGAGCCAGCCGCGCCGACGGAAATACCAGAACGGCGCAATGGCCGACCCCACCATCAGAAGGATGGCCAAGGGATAACCGACCACCCAGTCGAGTTCGGGCATGACCCGGAAGTTCATGCCGTAGATGCTGGCAATCAGCGTGGGGGGCAGGAAGGCCACCGAGGCCACCGAGAAGATCTTGATGATCTTGTTCTGGTTGATGTTGATGAAGCCGACCGTGGCATCCATCAGGAAGTTGATCTTGTCGAAGAGGAAGGCGGTGTGACCATCCAGGGATTCAATGTCGCGCAGGATCTGGCGCGCATCCTCGAACTGCTCCGAACTCAGCAGACGCCCGCGCATCAGGAAGCTGACCGCGCGGCGCGTATCCATCATGTTGCGGCGGATGCGACCGTTCAAGTCTTCTTCGTGGGCGATGGTGTTGAGCACATCGGCGGCGGCCTGGTCGGAGAGGCTTTTCTTCAACACGCTGGTACTGACCGCTTCGAGCTTCTGGTAGATGCCTTCGAGGGCATCGGCGGAGTATTCGGCATCGGTCTCGTAGAGATCGAGCAGCACG
Source organism: Herbaspirillum sp. FG34 (assembly GCF_057809315.1). Lineage (NCBI taxonomy): Bacteria > Pseudomonadati > Pseudomonadota > Betaproteobacteria > Burkholderiales > Oxalobacteraceae > Herbaspirillum > Herbaspirillum sp. FG34. The sequence continues at coordinate 116,715 of NZ_JBMDJS010000015.1, forward strand.
TCGCGGTAGTCGCCGATGGAACCGGGCCGCGAGCGCGCGCGCATGCGCACCAGGCGGAACACCGGCAGGTCTTCGGCGTGCACCGAGAAGAGGATGTTGCGCGCCAGGATGAAAGCCACCGTCATGGTGGAGGACGAATCATCATCCCCTTCGAAGAGGAAGTCGGTGCGCAGATGCAGGTCGCCGTTCTCGGCCTCGAAGTAGCGGGCAGAGGCTTCGATGTCGCTGAATTCATCCTCGTCGGGCAGGGTCACGCCATAGATGCTCTTGACCCAGGCGCGCTCTTCGTCATTGGGTTCGGTCAGGTCCACCCAGACCGGCGCGGCCTGTTCCAGGTCGGTGCGGCTGTCGATGTTGACCTGACTCAGCCGTCCGTTTTGCAACACGAATACATTGATCATGGGTTCTCGCTCGGTGGAACGCGGGTGAAGTGCGGGCAGCCCGTGGCGACAGGCGCGAAACGTGCGCAAGTGTACGTTCAAGCCCCGCGCCAGGCAAGCGCCAATCCAGCGCCGACGACACGGCCGTGCTCGCCAGGGCGCACTGTCATACGGCAGTCATCTGGCTGCGGCAGCAGCGCGATCACTTCACTTGTGCGCAGGCGGCAGCGTGGCCGCATTCATGCGACGCAGGATCAGGCTGGTACGCACCGCCAGGTAGCCGGAGCCGCGATTGCGGTCGTAATAGCGCGGACGCGGCAACATCACCGCCAGCCGCGCGGCCTGCTCCGGGCCGAGACTGGCGGCACTGATGTGATAGTAATGCTGGGCCGCCGCCTCGGCGCCGAAGACACCGTTGCCCCATTCCACCACGTTGAGGTAGATCTCGAAGATGCGCTGCTTGTCCAGCAGGAATTCCAGCATGTAGGTGATGATGAATTCCTGGCCCTTGCGCAGGTAGCTGCGCTCGCCCGAGAGGAACAGGTTCTTGGCCAGCTGCTGGGTGATGGTCGACCCACCGGCCACCACGCGGCCTTTCTTCTCATTCTTTTCGTAGGCCCGTTGCAGGGCGTCCCAGTCGATACCGTCATGCTCGGAGAAATTGGAGTCCTCGGAAGCGATGATGGCGCGCTTGAGATTGTTGGAGATGCGCGCGTAAGGCACCCAGCGCAATTGCAACTGGGCTTTCGGATCCTTCTCGCGCAGCAGCGACAATTGCTGGCGCATGAAACTGGTGGACTCGGGATTGTGATCCTTCCACCACCAGATCTGCACGAAGAAGTACATCTGCAGCAGCAATACCAGTGCAATGGGCAGGACGATGATCCAGAAGAGCAGCTTGCGTAGCGATTTCATGTGCCTGTTGTTGTTCTGTTGCCGTGTTGCGTCGATCCGGGAAATTGTGTCATGGCAGGGTCATGCAGAGCTGCAATCCAGCAGTCCTGTGGTCCTGCAGTCTTCTACAGGAGCAGAGGACTATCCTGCCCTCATTGCGACAACTGCTGGCGCAGGCTGGCAAACACCTCGGCGGTGGCCGGTCGCACGCCGCGCCAGAGCTGGAAGGCTTCGGCTGCCTGCTCGACCAGCATGCCCAGGCCATCGCGCACGCTGGCACCATGTTGCTGTGCGCTCTGCATGAATACCGTGGGCTGGCGACCATACATCATGTCGTAGGCCAGGGTCTCGCCACCATAGACCGACACCGGCAACGGCGGCAGGTCATCGGACAGGCTGGCCGAGGTGGCATTGATGATGACATCGAACACGCCCTCCAGTTCGGCATAGGCGGCACTGGTGATGGGCCCGTATTGGGCAAACTGCTGCGCCAGCTCGTCGGCCCTTGCTTGGGTGCGGTTGACGATCACCAGCTGCGCCGGTCGCTGCTGCAGCAGGGGCAGCAAGGCCCCGCGCGAGGCTCCCCCGGCGCCCAGCAAGAGCACACGACGCCCTGCCAGGGCCTGGCCGGCATTGACCATGATGTCGGTGACCAGGCCGGCACCATCGGTGTTGTCCCCGAGGATGCGTCCACCCTCGAACTTGAGGGTATTGACCGCCCCCGCCAGGCGCGCGCGCTCGGTCAATTGATCGGCCAGGGCATGTGCCTCCAGCTTGAAGGGTACGGTGACGTTGGCGCCGCGCCCGCCGCGCCGCCGGAACACCTGCACCGCCACCGTGAAACCGTGCAGCGGCGCCAGCAGGCGCTCGTAGTGCAGCGACTGGCCGGTCTGGGCAGCGAACTGCGCATGGATCTCGGGCGACTTGCTGTGGGCAATCGGATTGCCGATGACGACGTATTCATCCATGGTGATGGACCTGCTCCCTCGTTGTATGTTGTTCGCTCTTCTTGGCCGGCATGGGCGGGTATTGGAGACTGCGGCCCCGGTCGGCTGCGCCGCCGACGATATCAGCCGGCACCCAGCTGTGCCTGCACACCCTCGTCGCGGGTGAAACGGAAGGTCACGATGACTTCCCACACATCATCCTTGCCGTTGGTACGCATGTTGTCCGGAAAGCGGCCAAACGGTGCCGAACGCCGCACGATGGCCACTGCCGCCTGGTCCAGTGCGGCATTGCCGGAACTGGTGCGCACCAGTACGCCGCCATCGCGCTCGTAGATGCTGCCATCCTGGAAAACCGGGATCACCACCAGCAATTCACCGTAGAGCTTCTTGCCGTCGCGGGTCGGGAAGTTCAGGGTGCCGACCTTTTCTATCTTGTCCTGCAGGGCCTTGAAGTAGCGGGCATAGCCGACTTCACGGGTGCTGGGCGTGATCTGTGTCTTCTTCGGACGCTTGTTGTATTGCTCGATGTCCCTGGCCAGTTCCGCTTCCATGCGCGCCATGGCCCGGGCGGTCTCGGTCAGGTCGCGCGCCTCGGGCTGGGGCGCGGCCACCGGCTTGTGCTGCTCGGCGCTGGCCACGTGCTGCCTTGCCTCCCGCAACTGGGCCAGCATCTTGCGCTGCTCCTGTTCCAGTTCGGCCACCTTGCGCTGCGCGGCCTTGACGCTGTCACCGCTCTGCACGTGCTGCATGTCCGGCAGCGGCGACCTGGCACGGCCCTTCTCGGCATTGCCGCCGCCATCCAGATTGGCCTGCGCCAGCGCCTGGGCGTTGACCGGCTTCTTGTCATGCTTGGCGTTGACCAGGATGACTTCCAGTTCCGGGTCCGACGGTTTGAAGCGGAAGGCGTCGGGCGCGGCGAAGTGCACGGCCAGCAGCAGGCCATGCACCAGCAGCGAAATTCCGAGCGCCAGGCTCAGCAGACGGTGTTGGGCAAACAGATTCACAGCAGATGGGGAGCAACGACGATATTCACAGCGCCAATTCTACGCCAGCACCGCGTCATTGGGCCGCCTGGGCGGACGGGTTTTCGCCCGCGTCGGCCAGGTGATCGGGCTCATCCTCCTGCGCCGGATCGGGTTCGGCGGCAGCGTCTTCATCCTGCGCTTCGCCGCCCATGGCGGCCATGCCTTCGAGCAACTCCTCGTCGTCTTCGCCCAGATCGTTGTCCAGGGTCTGGGCGGCGGCGGTCGGCACTTCCAGCAGGCGCGCTTCCACGGTCAGGTCGACTTCATCCCAGCGCAGCAGGTCCAGCTTGACCTGCAGGCCGCGCGCCAGCTGCGGCAGGCCGGGCATGCGCAGCACCAGCGGAATCTCGACCAGGCGCAGGATTTCATCCTTCAACACCACCGCTTCCACGGTACGGGCATTTTCCTGGGCCAGCCAGCGCAGACACCAGTAGCGTTCCATGGTGGACTGGAAATCGGCATAACCGGAATACGCCGCATCGAAGCCCGAGACGATGGCGAACAGATCGGCATCACGCGGCTTGAAGGGCGCCACCAGCGGCGCGGTCACGCCATGTTCGATGCAGGCCAGGATCTGCCACTGGTTGACCAGGTCGGTATAGCGGCGCAGGGGCGATGTGCTCCACGCATATTGGTCCACACCCAGTCCCTGGTGAGGCGCAGCGTGCGTGACCATGCGCACCTGCATCTTGGCCGCCCAGCCGCCTGCCCCGCCGCCTTGCGCGCGGTAGATGCCGGGGACGCCATGATCGGCCATGAGCTTGCCCCAGGTGCTGTTGGCAAAGATCATCAGCTCGGCCACGATCTTGTCGAGCGGCGCGCCACGGCGGCGGCGCACGATGCTCACCACATCGTTCTCGACGTAGAAGTTGAAGTCGACGCGGTTGTTCTGTTCCGGACGCAGCCCAAAACTCTCGCGCTTGGCCATGCGCCCCTGTTCCAGCAGTTGCACCCACTGCCACAGCAGGGCGATCTCGTCCTTGTGCGGATACTCGCCGCGATTTTCGGCCAGGGCTTCCTCGGTGACCAGCTCGTCGAGGTCGTTGTGGCGCAGGTTGGCGGCGATCGGCACCCGCTCGGCGCGGGTCTCGGTGGCCAGCACTTCCCAGTTGGCCGCATCCAGCGTGGCGTACAGCGACAAGGCCGGACGGGCGGCGCCGGCATCGAGCGTATAGGCGGCCACCAGGTCGTCGGGCAGCATGGTGATCTTTTCGCCCGGCATGTAGACGGTGGACATGCGCGCGCGCGCAAGCGCATCGATGGCGTCGCCGCGCTTGATGGCCAGGCCGGGGGCGGCAATGTGGATGCCCACGCGCAGCTTGCCATCCGGCAGGCGGGTGACCGACAGCGCGTCATCGATTTCGGTAGTGGTCACGTCATCGATGGAGAAAGCCTGCACGTCAGCCAGTGGCAGATCGGTGGTAGCGGGGGGAATCTCGATGGCCGGAAAACCGGTGCCACGCGGGAAGAATTCGTAGAGGAAGCGCGCGTAATGCAGATCCTTGGGCGAGGCCACCCCACCGGCGGCCAGCATCAGGCGTTGCGGGGTGGTCTGCAATTCCTTGGCGGCGGCGTCCAGGGCCTTGAATTCGATGCCGTTCTTGTCCGGCTTGAAGAGCAGTTGCAGGGCGATGGGGCGGAAAGCTTCGGGTAGCTTGTGCGCCTTGAGTTCTTCCACATACACGGCTTGTGCGGCCAGTTGCTGCTTCTTCTTTTCCAGCCCGGCCAGCGCGGCCTGCAACGAGGCTTGCGGGGCGGCCTTGTAGCGGCCACGCCCCTTCTTGTAGAAATAGATCGGCGCGCGATGCAGGCACAGCAGCAAGCCGGCCGCTTCCGGCGGCAGCGGGGCATGACCAAAGTACTCGGCGGCCAGATCGGTGAAGCCGAACTCTTCTTCGCCGGCCACTTCCCAGAGGAAATCCAGGTCGACTTCCTCGGCGATGGCCTGGGCCTGCTGCATCAGCTCGGCCGGGGAAGGGGCAGCGAATTGCAGCAGTGCATCGCGCGACTTGACCTTGGCGCGCTTGCCGGAGGCCATCTCGACCTGGTAGGACTCGCCCTGCTGGGTCATGATGGAGCCGGCCTTGAAGTCGCCGGATTCTTCGAACAATAAATTCATCTGCTTCTATCGCTTTTCAATCGCTACGTGGGCCGGCCGAGGACGCATCAGCACTTCCAGGGCCGGCAGGAAAACATCGGTGACCATCAGTACGCCGCCGCGCCGGGTAAACAGGGAGCGGCGCGCGAGCAAGGTGGTCGGCAATTCGGTCTCGGGCAGGGCCTGCGCAATGCGACGCATCAGCGGATGGCCGGCGCACAGCCGAGCATACTGGATGGGACTGCGCCCGACCAGCGGATCAAAGAACAAGTTGGCGCCCAGCGGGGTGGTACCCAGCTTGCTGAAAAAAGGCCAGTCGGACTTGACCGAGCCGGTGGACAGGATCGTGTGCCCGAACACCAGCGGCTGCCCGTCACCCAGCAAGATCACATCGCGCTCCACCACGCGGCTGCGGGGCGATATGCACAAGGCTTCATGCTCATCGGCCAGGATGCGGCCCGGACGCTGACGCAGCAGGCGCACACTGAAGCTTTCTGTCCGTTTCCTGAGTTTCAGGGTCATGGAACCCGGGTCCGCCAACCAGGACCGGGTGCGCCGCATCAACTCGCCATCGGCGGCCAACAGCCCCGCCAATGCCTGCGGATGCGCCATCCAGCGCGCCTTGCGCACGGCATGCGGCATCAACGCACCGCCTTGCCGGACACATCCACACCGCAGAAGGCCAGCACCTCGTCGAGATGGTCAGCAAACTCGGCCATGCCGTGATCGCTGCCCTCGATGACGGTCTGGCGGGCACCGGGGTAATGGGCCACCATCTCGCGCCAGTCCAGCACTTCGTCGCCGGTGGCGGCCAGCAGGAAATATCGCTGGGGACGGGTGATCGCCGGTACGGCCAGGGCCAGCAGCTCGGCGATGTACTCGCGCTTGAATTCGAAGGGCTCGTCGGAGTGATATTGCGTGCTCACGCCGACATAGGATTCCAGGTCGCGCGGCGGCTTGACCGCCGGGTTGACCAGCACCGCCCGGCAGCCGGTGTGCTCGGCCAGCCAGGTGGCGTAATAGCCGCCCAGGGAAGAGCCGACCACGGTCAGCCGCGCCGGGTCCACGCCGGCCACCAGCGCGCCGGCCAGGGCGATGGCACCGGCCGGTGACGCCGGCAGTTGCGGGCAAACGTAGTGGTCCTGCAATCCCAGCGCGGCCATGCGCTGCCCCATCACACGCGCCTTGAAGGACTGCGGCGAGGAACGAAAGCCGTGCAGGTACAGGATCATGCCAGCGCGTCCAGCAGTTTCTGGTGCACACCGCCGAAGCCGCCATTGCTCATCACCAGCACGTGGTCACCCGGCTGCGCGGCGGCCTTGACGGCTTGCACCAGCGCATCCAGATCGTCGAAGGCAGAGGCTTTCTGCCCCAACGGCGCCAGCGCCTCGGCCAGATCCCAACCCAGCGCATCGCGCCCGGACCGGGCGCCGAAACCGAAGACCAGGTCAGCATCCACCAGGCTGCCCGGCAGGGCCTCTTTCATCGTGCCCAGCTTCATGGTGTTGGAACGCGGCTCCAGCACCGCCAGGATGCGGGCCGCGCCGACCTTCTTGCGCAGACCGGCCACGGTGGTGGCAATCGCGGTCGGATGATGGGCGAAATCGTCATACACGGCCACGCCGTTGGCGCTGCCGCGCAGCTCCATGCGCCGCTTGACATTCTGGAACGCGCCCAGGGCCGCGATGGCCTGGGCCGCCGGTACGCCCACGTGACGGGCAGCGGCGATGGCGGCGATGGCGTTCATGCGGTTATGTTCACCGGTCAGCGACCAGTCCACCGTGCCTTGTGACTGGCCTTCGAAGAAGACCTCGAAACGGCCATCGTCGTGGGTCTGCAGCGACCAGCCGGGCTGGCCTGCGGCCACGCCAAAATCTTCACGTTCGCTCCAGCAGCCGCGCGCCAGCACGCGCTGCAACGCGGCTTCACGGCCATTGACGATGACCCGGCCGATCCCGGGCACGGTACGTACCAGATGGTGGAATTGCGTCTCGATGGCGGCCAGATCGGGGAAGATGTCGGCGTGATCGTATTCCAGGTTGTTGAGCACGGCGGTGCGGCTGCGGTAGTGCACGAACTTGCTGCGCTTGTCGAAGAAGGCGGTGTCGTACTCGTCGGCCTCGATGACGAAGAAGGGTGAAGGTCCACCGTGACCATCGCTGCCCAGGCGTGCCGAGATGCCGAAGTTCATCGGCACCCCGCCGATCAGGAAGCCGGGCTGGTAACCCGCGTGCTCCAGCACCCAGGCCAGCATGGCCGAGGTAGTGGTCTTGCCATGCGTGCCAGCCACCGACAGGACCCATTTGTTCTGCAGGATGTTCTCGCCCATCCATTGTGGACCGGAGACGTAGGGCAGGCCGCGGTTGAGGATATCTTCCATCAGCGGGTTGCCGCGCGAGACGACATTGCCGATCACGAACAGGTCAGGCTGGATGTCCACCTGGGACGGCTCGAAACCCTGGGTCAGGGTGATGCCCTGGGCTTCCAGCTGGGTGCTCATCGGGGGATAGACGTTGGCGTCGCAGCCGGTCACGGTATGGCCAGCCTCTTTGGCCAGCACGGCCAGGCCGCCCATGAAGGTGCCGCAGATGCCGAGGATGTGTATATGCATAGCGAATCTTGGGGTGTAATCCCGCGATTTTACCTGAGGCGGCGGGTGCACCCGCTAACGAGTATGATGTCGGCCATGTCTGAATTCGAATTCACTTCCCCTACCGAGCAGCTGCGCGCCGAAATCGCCGCGGCCGCCGCCCGCATGATCGCCGAAGATGGTGCCGACTACGGCAGCGCCAAGCGCAAGGCCGCCAGACAGATCCTGGGCAACCAGAAGGTGCGCGGCGAGATCATGCCGGATAACGAACAGATCGAAGAAGAAGTGCGCATCTACAACGAACTCTTCTTTGCCGACACGCAACCGGCGCGCCTCTTGCACCTGCGCCAGGTGGCCCTGCAACTGATGCAGGACCTGCAACAGTTCAATCCTTATATTACCGGCGCGGTATGGAATGGCACGGCAGGTGAACATTCTGACATCCACTTGCAGCTGTTCTCCCCCAGTGCCAAGGATGTCGAGATCTTCCTGCTGAACAAGAATGTGAACTTCGAGGTCGGGGAGACCAGCCACTTCCGCACCGGCCAGGCCGTGGAGACCCTGAGCTTCCTGCTGCCCCAGCGCGGCGCCGACCCCGAACTGGCCCATCTGGCCCTGTATGACCAAGACGATCTGCGCGGCAGCCTCCGTGCGTCGCCCGGCAAACGCCCCGAGCGCGGTGATGCGGCTGCGCTGGCCGCGCTCATCGATGCACCCTCCGAGGACTGATTCATGACGAAGCTGAAAAATGTGATCCTGTTGGCCGTGGTTGCGGTCGTTTGCGTGGGCGTTGGCGTTTATGCCAGCCATCGCGCCAACCCGCCCGCCTCGCCCGAGACCCAGGCGCTCAACAAGCTGCTGTCGCAATCGATGCCGGATGCCAGCGGCCAGACCCAATCGCTGGCGCAATACAAGGGCAAGCCCCTGGTGGTCAACTTCTGGGCCACCTGGTGCGGCCCCTGCGTGGAAGAAATGCCGGAACTGACGGCCTTGCAGCAGGAGATCGCGCCGGTGCAAATCCTCGGAATTGGCGTCGATAGTCAGGAAAATATCGCCAAGTTTGCGCAAAAGTACCAAATCCGCTATCCTCTCTTCGTTGCCGGAACCGGCGCCACCGATTTGCTGCGGCAATTCGGCAATCAGGCGGGCGGTCTTCCGTTCACTGCTCTGGTGGGCAAGGACGGCAACGTCAAGAAGGTCTACCTGGGCCGCATCAAGTTCGATGAACTGCGCGCCGACCTGGCACAGCTCTGATCCTGGAGTCACCTGCGAGGCCACCTGGCCGCCGTGCCAAACGCAAATCCGTGAAAAGAAAGTTTTTCTTGCCAAATGATGGCATTTGACGGCAAAATGCGCGCATCGTCGTCAAACGGAGCTTAATCTCCATGGCAAAACAGCTACTCCTGCTCAATGGTCCGAACCTCAATCTGCTCGGAACCCGGGAGCCGGAAGTCTACGGATCGACCACGCTGGCCGATATCGAACAGCGTGCCCAAGAACAGGCCCGCGCCGCCGGGGCGCACCTGGCGAGCTTCCAGAGCAATCACGAAGGCGCCCTGATCGACCGCATCCACCAGGCGCGCCTGGAGGGGGTCGATGGCATCATCATCAACCCGGGCGGACTCACGCATACCAGCGTGGCCCTGCGCGATGCGCTGGCCGGCGTGGCCATTCCCTTCGTGGAACTGCATATCTCCAATGTGCACCAGCGCGAGGAGTTCCGGCATTTTTCCTACCTGTCCGGCATCGCCCGGGCAGTCCTGTGCGGCTTCGGGGTGGACGGTTATCGCATGGCCGTCGACTACTGGCTGCGTCAATCCTGACGGCGGGCTGCCCCCGCTTCGAACGGATCGCTTCACGTACTGCAAGACCCAGACTGAACCCGCCGGACGCGACAGAGCGCCGGCGCTTCGTTAACACTACTTATCTACATTCCGAGGGATTCAAATGGATTTACGAAAACTCAAGACGCTCATCGACCTGGTTGCTGAATCGGCCATCGAAGAGCTGGAAGTCACCGAAGGTGAAAGCAAGGTCCGCATCGTCAAGTCTTCCCCGAATGCCCAGAACCAGGTGGTGATGGTGCCGCAACAGCAGGCCTACGCGCCGGCCGCCGCCCCCGTGGCCGCTGCCGCGCCTGCTGCGGCCCCCGCTGCCGCACCGGCGGCCCCGGCCGTGCCGGAAGGCCATATCGTCAAGTCGCCCATGGTCGGCACCTTCTACCGTTCCTCGGCACCGGGCGCACCGGCTTTCGTCGAAGTGGGCAAGGAAGTCAAGGAAGGCGATACCCTGTGCATCATCGAAGCCATGAAGCTGCTCAACGAAATCGACGCCGACAAGGGTGGCGTGGTCAAGCAGATCCTGGTGGAAAACGGCCAGGCCGTCGAGTTCGGCCAACCGCTGTTCGTGCTGGGCTGATTCCCGCCACAGCAGTCCCTGGCCTGGCAGCAACGGCCGCCGCGCGGCACATGCCGGCTGCCGCGGCCCGGCTCCGGAACCTATAACGCTTGAACCTGGCGACGCCTCATTCCTGTTATGTTTGAAAAAATCCTCATCGCCAACCGTGGCGAAATTGCCCTGCGTATCCAGCGCGCCTGCCGCGAACTGGGCATCAAGACCGTGGTCGTGCACTCCGAGGCCGACCGCGAGGCCAAGTACGTGAAGCTGGCCGATGAGTCGGTCTGCATCGGCCCGGCCCCGTCCACACTGTCCTACCTGAACATGCCGGCCATCATCAGCGCCGCTGAAGTCACGGACGCCCAGGCGATCCACCCCGGCTACGGCTTCCTCTCGGAAAACGCCGATTTCGCCGAGCGCGTGGAACAGTCCGGCTTCGTCTTCATCGGTCCGCGCGCGGAAAACATCCGCATGATGGGCGACAAGGTCTCGGCCAAGCAGGCCATGATCCGTGCCGGCGTGCCCTGCGTGCCGGGTTCGGAAGGGGCACTGCCGGACAATCCCAAGGAAATCGTCCAGATCGCCCGCAAGATCGGCTATCCGGTCATCATCAAGGCTGCCGGCGGCGGCGGCGGTCGTGGCATGCGCGTGGTGCATACCGAAGCCGCGCTGATCAATGCCGTGACCATGACCAAGACCGAAGCCGGTGCCGCCTTCGGCAATCCGGAAGTCTATATGGAGAAGTATCTGGAAAATCCGCGCCACGTGGAAATCCAGATCCTGGCCGACGAGCACAAGCAAGCCATCTGGCTGGGCGAGCGCGACTGCTCCATGCAGCGCCGCCACCAGAAGGTGATCGAGGAGGCTCCGGCACCGGGCATCCCGCGCAAGATCATCGAGAAGATCGGCGAACGCTGCGCCGAAGCCTGCCGCAAGATGAACTATCGTGGCGCTGGTACCTTCGAGTTCCTGTATGAAAATGAAGAGTTCTACTTCATCGAGATGAACACCCGCGTGCAGGTGGAACACCCGGTGACCGAGATGATCACCGGTGTGGACATCGTGCAGGAACAGATCCGCATTGCCGCCGGCGAAAAACTGCGTTACCGCCAGCGCGAAATCGAACTGAAGGGGCATGCCATCGAGTGCCGCATCAACGCCGAGGATCCGTTCAAGTTCATCCCCTCGCCGGGCCGCATCACGGCGTGGCACGTGCCCGGTGGTCCTGGCATCCGCGTGGATTCGCATGCCTATTCAGGTTATTTCGTGCCGCCCAACTATGACTCCATGGTCGGCAAGGTGATCGCCTATGGCGCCACCCGCGAACAGGCCATCCGCCGCATGCAGATCGCGCTGTCGGAAATGGTGGTGGAAGGCATTTCGACCAACATCCCGCTGCACCGCGAACTGATGGTCGATGCGCGTTTCTTCGAAGGCGGAACCAATATCCATTATCTGGAACATAAGTTGTCGGAACGCCCGACGGCGCCGGAAGCGGACAAGTCCCTCAAGAAGTAAATCGCAGCACATCAGCAACAACGCAACGCAAGAGCAAAGGCAAAGGTAGAGGCAAGCATGGCTTGGGTAGAAATCGTCATCGAAGTGGCGCGCGAACAGGCGGAGGCATTGTCCGACGCCCTGATGGACTCTGGCGCCCTGTCGGTGTCGGTGGAAGATGCCGATGAAGGGACGGACGCCGAGCGTCCGCTCTTCGGCGAACCCGGCATGGAGCCGGAAACGGCCGCCTGGGATCGCAGCCGCGTGGTGGCCTTGGCCGGCAAGGATGCCGACCACGCCACCATCGTCATGGATGCGGCCAAGGCCATCGGCCTGGACTATGCCCTGCCCTTTGCCACCCGCAGCGTGGAAGAGCAGGACTGGGTGCGCCTGACGCAATCCCAGTTCGAGCCCATCCACATCGGCCAGCGTATCTGGGTCGTGCCCAGCTGGCACGAAGCCCCCGCCGATCCGGATGCCCTGGTGCTGGAACTGGATCCGGGCCTGGCCTTTGGCACCGGCAGCCATCCGACCACGCGGCTTTGCATGGAGTGGCTGGAAGCCAATGCCACGCAAGCCCGCACCCTGCTGGACTACGGCTGCGGCTCGGGCATCCTGGCGCTGGTCGCCGCCAAGATCGGCGTACCCCAGGTGATCGGGGTGGACATCGATCCGCAGGCGCTGGAGTCGGCCCAGCACAATACCGCCCGCAATCATTGCAGCGCCGCTTATTACCTGCCCGAACCCTTCGCCGAAGCCCATCCGGAAGGGGAACGCTTCGACGTGGTGGTGGCCAACATCCTGGCCGGTCCCCTGCAACTGATGGCGCCGATGCTGGCTGGCCGCGTGCGCGCCGGTGGCTCGCTGGTGCTGTCGGGCGTGCTGGATCGCCAGGCGCAGGAAGTCATCGCCACCTATGCTCCCTACATCGCCCTGACCGTGTGGGCTGAACATGAAGGCTGGGTGGCCCTGGCGGGCCGCCTGCCGGAGTAATCCATGGCGCTGGCGACCCAGTGTCCGCACTGCCTGACCATCTTCAGGGTCGCCAGCGACCAGCTCAAACTGCGCGGCGGACTGGTCCGCTGCGGCAACTGCCGCCAGGTCTTCAACGGTAACGAATTCCTGGTCGAGGCCAGCGTGGCCGACGGTCATTACCAGCCGGCGCCGGGCAGCAAGGCCCAGGCCGGCATGAGCACGCCGCCCCCATCGCCCCCCGCACCGGCGGCAGCCCCCAGTGGCCCCGCCAACAGCCCCTATGAACAATCTGGCGCGCCGCTTGCCGCGCAGCCGGTTCCTGTCGCGCCCGCCGCGCAGACGTCCGTTCCAGAGGTGAACGTTCCTGCTGCACAGCCCACTGCGCCCGTCGCTCCCTTGGCGGCCGCGCCTGCGGCCATCCCGGTCATCGCCGAGCCCAAGGTCTTCCGCTCGCCCGCCAGCCCTGGCTACCTTCCCGACCTGGGAGCAAGCTTCAAGCCTGCCGCGCCGGCCGCAGAGATCCCCGCGGATGACCAGACCGCCCGCCCGACGACACCGCCCGAGCCAGCCCCGGACAGCGGCGCCCTGCTGCGCCGCTCGTCTGCCGACGCCGAAGAGATTGTCGCGCCGCCCGAGGTGGCCGCCGTCTTCCGCATCGATGATGAACCCGTGTTGCACGAGGTGGCGCAGTCCGAGGAGGCATTCTCCGCCCTTGACGAACCGTCAGGGCAGGAACAGGACGACGCGCAAGACCACGAGCCCGCCGCCGAGCCCGGCTTCGTCAGGCGCGCTGAGCGCCGCGCGCGCATCAGCCAGGTCATGAAGATGGTGATGATGGTGCTGGCCGGCGTGATGGTGCCGGTGCTGCTGCTGCAATCGCTTTATTACTGGCGCAATCCGCTGGCCGCAGCGGTGCCGCAACTGCGCCCCATGCTCAACGGCATGTGCGTGGCCTTGCATTGCACCGTCGGCCTGCCCACCGAGATCGACCGGCTCTCGCTGGAATCCAACGAACTGCAGGTGGTGCCGCCCAACCAGAACGTGTATGCGCTCTCGCTGGTGATGCGCAATCGCGGCATCAGCGCCCAGGCCTGGCCGCATATCGAGCTCACGCTCAACAATGACGACGAAAAGGCCGTGGTGCGCCGCGTCTTCCGTCCGCGTGACTATCTGGCCGACCCGAGCCAGGCCGACAGCGGCATCGGCCCCGAGAGCGAACAGCAGATCAGGATCAACTTCGAGCTCAAGGAAGCGCTGGTCTCGGGCTATCGCATCTATCTCTTCTATCCCTGATCGTCACCGCCCTGCCTGAACACGAAACGACTTGCGTCAGGTTCGGACTGCACGCCGCTTTTCTTCTACAATGCGGCATCATTCACTCACAAGTCCCGACCACCCCATGAGCTCCCTGATCTGCGGTTCCCTCGCTTACGACAACATCATGCAGTACGAGGGCCGCTTCGCCGAAGCCCTGCTGGCCGACCAGTTGCACAAGGTCAACGTCTCTTTCCTGGTGCCGACCATGCGCCGCGAATTCGGCGGCTGTGCCGGCAACATCGCCTACAACCTCAAGCTGCTGGGCGGTGAGCCCATCGTGATGGCCACTGTTGGCCTGGACAGCGCGCCCTACATGGAGCGCTTTGCGGCGCTGGGCATCTCCACGCAATGCGTGCGCCAGATCGAGTCTTCCTTCACGGCCCAGTGCTTCATCACCACCGATGCCGACAGCAACCAGATCACCGCCTTCCACCCCGGCGCCATGACCTGGTCGCACGAGAACAAGGTGGCCGATGCCGGCCCGGTCAAGTTCGCCATCGTCGCCCCGGATGGCCGCGACGGCATGCTGCAGCATGCCCAGCAGGCCGCCGAGCTGAACATCCCGCTGATCTTCGATCCGGGCCAGGGCATGCCGATGTTCGATGGCAACGACCTCAAGAACTTCATCGACCTGGCCACCCACGTGGCCGTCAACGATTACGAAGCCGAGCTGCTGACTGCGCGCACCGGACTGTCGCTGGCACAGATCGCCGAGCGCGTCACGGCCCTGGTGGTCACGCGCGGTGAACTGGGTGCGGACATCTTCGTGGACGGCAAGCAATATGCCATCCCCTGCGTACCGGCCGACCGGATCGCCGATCCGACCGGTTGCGGCGATGCCTTCCGCGCCGGCATGCTGTTCGGCCTGACCGAAGGCTACGACTGGGAAACCACGGGACGCCTGGCCAGCCTGATGGGCTCCATCAAGATCGCTTCGCAGGGACCGCAGAACCACGCACCGTCCAGGGCCGAGATCGAGGAGCGCTTCCACCAGGCCTTCGGTTATCGTTTCGGCTGATGTGCCTGCCTGCCGGCACGACACTGCGTGAGGCCGGCAGCATGACCCACCAAGGAGATCGACCATGCTGAGCCCTTCCTCGTTTGCCATGACCGCCGGTGCTGCCGCACGCCTGCGCCGCTGGTGCGGTGCCTCCCTGCTGGTGGGGGCGGCCCTGTGTTCGCAGGCCGCGCTGGCGGCACTCAAACCCGGGGACAAGGCGCCCGAGTTCTCGGCCCCGAGTTCACTGGGCGGACAGGTCTCGACCTTCACGCTCTCGGAGGCGCTCAAGAAAGGTCCGGTGGTGCTGTACTTCTACCCGGCCGCCTTCACCTCCGGCTGCACCATCGAAGCCCATCTCTTCGCCGAGGCCGTGGACCGCTACAAGGCTCTGGGGGCAACCGTCATCGGCGTGTCGGGCGACAATATCGAGACCCTCAACAAGTTCTCCGTCAGTGAATGCCGCAGCAAGTTCGCCGTGGCTGCCGATGTCGACAAGAAGATCATGAAGGCTTATGACGCCCAGTTCCTCAAGGTGACCGGCTATGCCAGCCGCACCTCCTACGTCATCACGCCGGACCACGCGATCCTCTACGAGTACACCGACATGAATCCGGAGAAGCATGTGGAGAACACCATGCAGGCGCTGGAGCAATGGTCGGCCAGGCAGAAGCGCTGACCGCAGAAGAGCAGGCAGACAGCAAAAGAGCCGGACGATGTCCGGCTCTTTTTGCGTGTGGGGAGAAGCCCCGGCAGTGCGCTCAGAACATCCCGAAGAGCAGGCCGCTGACCACCCGCACCGCGATCTGCAACAGGATCAGCAGCACCAGGGGGGACAGATCGACGCCTCCGAGCGGCGGGATGATTCGGCGCAGCGGACGCAGCAGGGGATCGTTCAGGGCGCCCACGAAGGGCGCCAGCGGCGCGTGCGGGTTGACCCAGCTGAAGACGGCCTCGATGATCAGCGTGGCCATGAAGCCATAGCAGATCCATTCAAAGAAACGCTCCAGCGCTACCAGGAAGATGAGTTTGAAGTCGAAGCCCGACTGCAGGCCCAGGATGGCGATGATGGACAGCAGCACGATGAGGAAGGCCCCCACCAGGCTGGCCCAGTCGTAGCCGCCGCCCGGCATCACCCGTCGCAGCGGACGCACCAGCCAGTCCGAGAGCTGGTAGACGAACTGTCCCACCGGTTGCGGCGGACGCACGCGCACCACCTGCATCCAGAAACGCAGCAGCATGACACCGGCCAGGATGCTGGCGACGGCGTTGACGATCATCGTGAAAATACTAAGCAGCACAGGGATCTCCATCAGTGAGAGGCAGGGCACATACTAGAGGGCAAGCAGCGGCGGCGCAATCGCCAGCGGCATCTTGCATCACGCGCTGCCGTAGTGCGCAGACAAACCGGGGCGCCGCGTGCGAGCATACCCGAGCTTTCATATATTGTGCCATTGCGACGAATTGCCAGAGCAATCCAGCGCATCAAATTGCCATCACCGGCGCAGAGTGAGCGCCGTGGCAGCGGATCAGCCGGGCATAAAAAAACCGCTGCATGGCGCAATGCCATACAGCGGCCTTCAGTCTGAGGGGATCAGACTAGACGCGCGCCGATCTTACGGACGGCCAGCGCCGGTCGGGAACGGCCATGCAGCGGCCGGGTTCAGCACGGTCTTGGCGGCCGGTGCTGCGGCTGCCGGCTTGGCGGCTGCCTTCTTCGGAGCGGCGGCCTTCTTGGCGGCTGCCTTCGGTGCTGCAGCTGCCTTGGGCGCTGCGGCCTTCGGAGCGGCTACCTTCTTGGCGGCTGCCTTGGGAGCGGCCTTCGGTGCTGCAACCTTCTTTGCGGCGGCTGCCTTCGGTGCTGCAACCTTCTTGGCGGCTGCCTTCGGCGCTGCAACCTTCTTGGCTGCTGCCTTCGGTGCTGCAACCTTCTTGGCTGCTGCCTTCGGTGCT